>JAWQFQ010000005.1:105728-113926 GCA_035967975.1 Scytonema sp. PMC 1070.18 | reverse complement strand
AGTATGGACATTGCATAGTAGAACACCTCAAATCCTCCCTCTATTATGCAACGCCAAAGATTCTTAATCACGCGACATAATTGCATGACCGCGCTATATCTGCGTGCAAACAGAATTTTTGTCTGAACCTTGAAAAATCAATAGCCGACCGACCACTTAACCAAGAGCAAAGGGGACACATGGAATGTAACGGGGCAAGCCTTTAGGCTCTCTACTGCCACTAGGCAGTAAACAGCTTATATAAAGGAGAATCCATGTCTACTAAAAAGCAAGTACGTGCAGTTATCAGACCTGACTTTTCAAACATCCTCTTATAGCGAACTTATCAAACCAAAGGTAAAAGAATTTCAAATTCTGTTCCTTTCCCAATTTCCGATCGCAAATTTAATTGACCACCATGTCTTGCTGTCACAATGCGATAACTGACAGCTAGACTAGTTTCTTTATCCGCTCGTTTTTCTACAGAAAAAGAATCAAAAATTTGCTGTTGTAACTCCAGAGACATTCCCACACCATTATCAGCAATACGAATTGAAACCCAGCGAGAATTAGATGTTTCTGGTATACTTGCTTCCTTAGAAATGACTTCTGTCGTAATTTCAATTCGGGGTTTTTGTGTATTATTTGTAGGTTCTGTATGTAATTGCTGGCGTACTGCTTCATTCAGTAATGTGTCTACCGCTTGGCTCAAAATATTCATAAATACCTGATTTAACTGTCCGATAAAACAATACACTGGAGGAAGATAACCGTAGTTTTTAATAATCTCAATTTCTCCCGTTATCCGACTATTCATTAACAACAAAATACTATCTATATTAGCGTGAATATCGGCAGGTTTTGGATAAACTTCATCAATATGACAAAAATTTTGTAATCCCGTCACCAATTTTTTTAATCTTTCTGCACCCGCACGAATACTCGTCAAAGCCCTAGACAAATCTTGTTTTAAAAAATCTAATTCAATTTCTTGGGTAATATTTCTAATTTGTTCAGAAATATCTCTATCTTCTTCTTCATAAGCTGTTATCAGTCTCATTAAATCTTGGCTGTAGTTAGCAACATGAGCCAAATTACCCCAAATAAAATTCAAAGGATCTAGAATTTCGTGTGCGACACCATCAACTAAACGCCCTAGACTTGCCATTTTATCATTTTGAATCATCAGAGCCTGACTGCGTTCATACCGCACTTGAGTTTCTATTCCCCGAATTTGCCAAGAAGCAAGATTTAATTCTTGTAAATCTAATAATCTGTAAGTATCGGGTTCTGCTTGTACCACTACAGGTTCAGCTAAAAGTTCAGCCGATCGCCTCAAGGCAAGTTGCATTGCTGTTAATATAGGTGTAGTCTCATGCAGTAACAAAATCTCCGTTCGGGCGTAGCAGTAGAGAACGCTGAGTGGTTGCTGAAAAAACAACTCCTTTCCGTAGGGACGAATTAAAAATTCTAGCAGTCTGCGCCGAGAGATTGCACCAACATACTCACCATTCTCTATTAAGATAACTCCAGGAAGAAAAGGGTATTTGTTAAAGTATGGTGTCACTTCCGCTGCAATACAGCTGACTTCCACTGAAAAGTTATACAGGGGAAGCTCTTGGAGGGTTGACTCTAAACCTAAATCGTTATTCCTCCCAACAGATAAAAATGGTGGTGGTATTTGCGAACTAAATTCTTGCACTGGGAACCTTTTGTTTTGTTAATTGCTAATTGTTAATTGCTAATTGTTAAAAAGCCAACTTCCCTCTTCCATTAGCCATTAGCCATTAGCCATTAGCCATTAGCCATTAGCCATTAGCATTTTTACAACCATTCAATTATTTTGGCATTTTCAGGTAATTTAGCATCTCTTTGCCCAATTGCTCGCGCCCTTGCAGTGTATAATCCAATGGGAGTACTTAATAAATCAACCAAGCTAGCTTTACCTGTTAATGCCTTAATGGTGTCTGTTGGTAATTCCTTGACTAACCAACGTCCTAAGCGATAGACGTAGTCCTTCATTGTCATGTCTCTCATTAAGTTAACATCATGTAGTTCATGTAGATATCGATTGGATCGCCCGTAGCGACGCCATTGACTTTCTAATTCCTTAAGGGTAGCGCGGTGGCGGTGTTTGACAATGGCTTGAGGAGCAAATTCTAAACGTCCCAGATTTTGTTGTAGAATACGCCAACACATATCAGCATCGCCCCCAGTGGTGAGATAGGGACGGAATAAACCCGCTTTTTCAAAAGCAGAACGTCGGATTGCTAAATTTGCTGTTTGACCGTAGGGACAGAAGGAATGAGCTAGGGTGTGTTTTTGTGATAGGGTTTCTTGACGGTCTGCGTGTTGTTCTAATAAAGTTTTGCCCGGTAGCGCCACAATTTCACCAGCAACAATGACGACTTCTGGATTGACAAAAGGCGCAACTAATAATTTTAACCATTCTGGTTGTGGACGACAGTCTGCATCGGTAAAGGCAATTATCTCACTAGTCGCAGCACGAATACCAGTATTCCGAGCGGCGTAGGAACTTTGTATTCTATTTTCACTAAGGGGTCGAATTGCGATCGCACTCTTTTCTACCGCAGCTTGTAATAATTCCTGAGTGCGATCGCGACTATTATTGTCTACCAGCAGATACTCTACGTGCTGTTTTGGGTAAGTTTGCGCTTCCAGACAGGGGATTAACTCTGTTAAATCCGCCTCACCGTTATAGATAGGTACAACCACCGACACCTTCGTAAAGAAGGAGGACGCGGTGGTTGTATCAACTCGTTGATTATTCATAGATTGGGAATTGATAGTTGTTAGTAGATAGTTGTTAGTTGGGAATTGATAGTGGATAGTTGCTCTACTAACCACTAACCACTATCTACTATCCACTATCCACTATCCACTATCTACTATCCACTATCCACTATCTACTATCCACTACAACTTCAAATCGGTCGCTCGATTGCTGAGGGGCTGTGGAATCCGGCGTTGTTGTGGTGTAGGTTGAGCAAAGTTATTGCTAGAGAGAACAGCGATCGCACGAGCATACTGAGGATCGTTTTGAGTTCCTATCAAATCCTGGTTAGCAGCTAGTTGGCGCTGTTGTGCTTCTGTCAACTCTAACTTGATATCTGGTTCAATTCCCTTGTGGTTGATATCGGTTCCCTTAGGAGTGTAGTAGTGAGCGATGGTGATAGCCACACCGGAGCCATCTGGTAATTCGTGTACTGATTGTACTAAAGCTTTTCCAAAAGTTTGACTCCCAACAACTACAGCCCGATTATTATCCTTAAGCGCTCCCGTTAAAATTTCGCTAGCGCTTGCTGAATTGTTATCTACCAAGACCGCCAGAGGACGTTTTGTTAAAGCGGTGTGATTCGCCGCCGTTTCTTCGCTCGATCCCCTCCTATCTACAGTCTTGACTATTGAACCATTATCCAGCCACATTCTGGCAATTTCAATACTTGACTGTAACAAACCACCAGGATTTCCACGTAAATCTAACACAAAGCCATCAACTCGCTCAGTATTTAACTTGCGAATGGCTGTCCGCATTTGTTCTGAAGCGTGAGCGCTGAACTCCCGCAAACGGATATAGCCAACGCGACGCTTTCCTTCTTGCTTCACGCTGTAGCGTACTGTTGGCACCTCTATAGTCGCCCGTGTAAGCTTGACATTATAAGCTTGCTGACCTTCTCGTCCCATCCGCAAAGTGATCATAGTACCCACTTTACCCCGAATCAGCTTAGACGCATCTTCCACTTTCATCTTTTCTGTGGGTTGACCGTCAATCGCTAAAATCCAATCTCCAGCTTTAATACCAGCCTTAAGTGCTGGGGACTCCTCAATAGCTTCAACAACAGTCAACCGCCTAGTTTGTTCATTCACTTCCATCCGAATCCCAATTCCTGAGACTTCCCCAGAAGTCTGATTGGTAAGGGATTCATACTGTTGGGGGTCCATAAACCGAGTGTATGGGTCGTTCAACCTTTGTAAGGCTGTGCGGATAGCTGCGTAGGCTTCTTCACGAGAAGTATAGTTTTTGCTCAGTAGATTTTGCCGCACAGTTAACCAGTTTTGCTTGTTAAATGAGCCATCCACGTATTCCCGGTTTACAAGCTGCCAAACTTGGTCCACTATAGCTTTTGGGCTATCTTGGAGTGAGGCGCGTACCGAGCGACACCAAACAGAGCTAAAGACTGACAGTGTAGTTGTTGAGACTATCGCGCCACCAATCAAGGCTATTTGGAGCGGCGAGTATCGTTTCATAGATTGATTCATGTATATAAGCTGGAATAACGGAGTTGTTGACAGTGTAGCAATAGGATAGCAGCGAGTTTTTTCAAATATTTATAAATTTTTTTTTCTCCCCTACATCTTCTTCATCATTTTTCCTTGATGTTTTGTGGAAGTGGCGCATTCGTGTTCACCTAGCCTTTATAAAATAGCTTACTTATCCGCAAGCTTAATGCCAGAATGTGTCACTTTCATCAGTGGCATTTTGGCGTTTTTTATTACCCTATAAGATAGCACTCAGTTAGGTTAACCGGTATTGCCTAATTGTCACAAAAAACTTGCATTGATTACTCCATGAACCATCAACTACAAAATAATAGACATAAAACCAAAGCAAAGCTGAGACGAAAAAGGTGGCTATTGTTACAGAAACTAGCCGCCGGAATCATCCTCGTACTTGCTAGCTGGTTGCTTTTTAATACTATAACCCTTATTTCGGCATCTTCCAAACCAGTAGACGCCTTTTTCGTTCTCGGTGGTAGTATTCGTCGGGAAATCTATGTTGCTGAGATAGCAAAACAGCATCCTCGTACTCCCATCCTCATCTCTCATGGTTCGACCGATCCCTGTATTTGGTTGATTTTTCAACAGAGAGCAGCCGAGAGAATGCAAAACGTTTGGTTGGAAAAGTGCGCGAACTCTACATTTGGTAATTTTTATTATAGTATCCCCATTCTACGTCATTGGGGAGTGCGGAAGGTGAAGTTGATTACCTCCCCCACACATCTACCACGTGCGAAATGGATGGCGCAAATTCTTTTTGGTGCTCGTGGAATTTGGGTGGAACCGGAAATTGTTCAAGAACAAGGAGTTCCAGGTAATCGTGAGTCCTGGCTGAAAACGGGATTGGATGTCACCCGTAGCCTACTGTGGGCGGGTTTAAGTCCGATTATTCAGCCAAAATGCTCCTCTGTGATCAGATTGGTAGACGTAGATATCGCCGCTTGGCGTCGTCAGGGTTTTAAGTGCGAACATCAGGGGGGTGTGGGGGTGTAGAGTGTGGGCTAACTCTTGTGGGACGGGCGTCCTCGCCCGTTCTGTCTTTTCCCCACACCCCTACTTTCCCCTCACCCAAGGTTACTGCTATAAGCGCTAAAGCCGTAAGCTAGAGTTTCTCGCATAGAAGGAGATGGTTTAAGACTTCTATTAATTGCATTAGCAAAAGGTACAGGAAGACCTTTGATTTTATTTGGTAATATTGCGTACTCTTTTGTCGGTTCCACAGTATATTGCTGACACTTTGCTTTCATCCCGGAAGTATTTAGCATCGCTTCAATTTCAGCCGCAGAGTACTGTTTGAGATACACTGGATTTCTCGCAGGGCTTAACCTTCTGATAAAATTATGGATAATGTGAGAAGGACAAGCCTTGTTGTGGAAGGAATGATTGAAAACGAAAATTCCACCGGGTTTTAGCACACGAGCCATTTCTACCATGAGATTTCTAATTTGTGCATCTGGGATGTGCATAAACACACAATTAGACATAACCAAGTCTATAGAATCATCTTCTATAGGCAATTTTTCTGCAGAATCACAAATGATATGAAATTCTGCTCCTGGGAAAAAGTCGTATTCTTTCTTACAAGTGAGCAAGCGACGTAATAAAGGCTCAGAAATATCAAGACCGTAATATTTCTGACATTGTAAATTTTTATCCTTAGAAAGGAACAAAGGAATCCGACCGTAACCACAGCCAATTTCAAGAATAGAATCAACAGATTTATTGTGAGGAAACTTATCCCAAGTCCCTCCTGGTCTCCCTGTGAGAAGACTATAATCTTTCTTAATAGGTGCTGTGGCTTCGGCTTGCTCAATTTCTTGAGAACCGTAGTATGTCTTTCCAATTTTATCCCATTTTTGCTTGTGTTCTGTACTATTTAAATCTTCGTAGTCTTTGGGAAAATAAATGCCATCCCTAAGTTGAAAGTCATTTAATGTAAGTCTGCGCTCTACTGATGGGCTCATGAGATGTTCCTCTTAAATATGTTTTCGGTTATACTCTGTAGCCTATATTAACCGCAAGTCTTTTTAGGGGGGGTGTAGGCAATACTGCAAGGGAAGCGCGAAAATTAGAAACCCGGTTTCTCCAAGAAACCGGGTTTCTAGCACGAACATAAGCCAGAATAAAAGTGGAAGAGCAAACAGAGGATAGTATGGCGGAAGTGTCACATAGTAAACGGGTGGTAGTTGTTGGTGCAGGTTGGGCTGGGTTAGGAGCAACTTACCAGTTAGCAAAGCAAGGGTATGACGTGACACTTCTAGAAGCAGGTTCCTACCCTGGTGGGCTGGTAGCAGGCTGGAAAACAGGTGCAGGACGTTCTGTAGAAGCAGGGATTCATGGCTTCTGGTATCCTTACAGAAATATTTTTTCGCTCATTAATGAATTAGGAATCAGCCCTTTTACCACTTGGACTCGTTCGTCGCAGTATTCACCCAAGGGGTTGGAAGTTGAATCACCCATTTTTCAGGAATTACCCCGACTCCCCTCACCCTTAGGAACTTTTCTCTACACGCAGTTTAAGCGTTTACCACTTGTTGATCGCCTGAGTGCCCTACCTTTACTATACGCCGTTGTTGATTTTGATAATTCTGATGCAGCTTGGCGGCGTTATGACTTTGTCACAGCTCGCGAACTGTTTAAAGATTTTGGCGTCTCAGCACGGCTTTACCGCGAATCTTTTGAACCCATGTTGTTGGTAGGCTTATTCGCACCAGGAGAACAATGTTCAGCCGCTGCCACTTTAGGAATGCTTTACTATTTCATTCTGGCACATCAACCAGATTTTGACGTAGTTTGGTGTCGGGGAACAGTGGGAGAACAAATCTTTCGCCCTTGGGTAGAACGTATTGAAAAAGCTGGGGCGAAGGTGCTTGCAAATCATCGAGTCACTGACTTGATTGTTGATAATAATAATCAAGTTACAGGAGTTGTTTGTGGAGATGAAGTGTTTGACACCGATGCAGTCATTTTTGCTGTTGGGGTCACAGCCATGAAAAAGATTCTCTCCAGCAGTCCTACCTTACAAAGCCGTGAAGAATTCCGCAACGTCAGCAATTTGAGCGCAATTGATGTCTTAGCCACTCGGCTATGGTTCGACCGCAAAATTGATATTCCTCTCCCTTCCAATGCTTGCTTTGGATTCGATGCGACGACAGGCTGGACATTTTTTGATTTAAATGCACTCCATGATGAGTACCGCAACGAACCAGGGACAGTGGTGGAAGTAGATTTTTATCACGCCAATCAGTTTCTGTCCTTGGATAACGAGGAAATTATACCAATAGTCCAGCGCTATTTAACAACTTGCGTACCAGCATTCCAAGATGCCAAGATTATAGATAGTAGTGTCATCCGTCTTCCACAGGCGGTTTCTCACTTTGCTCCCGGTAGCTACCGCCATATGCTACCTGCAAACACAAGTTTTAAAAATGTGTTCATGAGTGGCGATTGGATTGTGAACCGACACGGTTCCTGGTCCCAAGAAAAAGCTTATGTCACAGGTTTGGAAGCTGCAAATTTAGTCATTTCCTATTTAGGTGAAGGTACACCAGCCCATATTATCCCCGTAGAAGCCGATGAACCACATATTCAACTCGGACGGATTGCGACCAAAACTGTGCGTCAAATCAGTCAATCGGTCCTACCAGAGTTTTGGTTACCGTAATTAGGGTGTGAGGTGTAGTGAGGAATGTTCCTTACACCCTTGACTAGAAAATTTACAAACACCTCACCAGTTCCTCACTTTGTCTCTGTATTCTGTCTACATAACAAAACTGCACCAGCAGATTCCGACAAAGCCGATTCATAAGATTTCATGTGTTTTTTCCAGCCGTTATCAAACGATAACGGCGATTTTCGTGGTTAATGTTAGGCGAAAATTATAGCGGTTCTCGCTTGCGTGCAATACACGTTGGAGGGCG
>JAWQFQ010000005.1:0-105628 GCA_035967975.1 Scytonema sp. PMC 1070.18 | reverse complement strand
AACAACCGTTCGCCCCTACACCCCACACCCTTACACCCTTATACCCCCTCTTCAGAGGGCGAACAACCGTTCGCCCCTACACCCCACACCCTTACACCCTTATACCCCCTCTTCAGTACTTCTTATAATTCCGCATCTGTTTATGAATCTTCTTCCATCGTTCCTTCTCCTCTAAATGTAGTCTTTGGTCATGTTTGCGAGCAATGTAGTTGAGTTCTTTTTGCAGTTTTTGGTAGTTGAGAAACCTGCGGTAGTCGAGACTTCCCTCGTTTAACGCTTGCTGTAGAGCACAACCTGGTTCGCGCTCATGCTGGCAATTGCGAAAACGGCATTGCTGTGCTATGGTTTCGATATCTGCAAAGGTGTCTTGCAAACTCTCATCACTCGCCCAAATTTGGAGTTCCCGCATTCCTGGAGTATCTACAATCAAGCCACCAGCCGGAAGCAGAATTAACTCGCGATGAGTTGTTGTATGTCTACCTCGGTTATCCCCTCGGCGCACTGCTTGGACTGTTTGAATGTTTGCTTCTAGGAGTTGATTGGTAATGGTGGATTTACCGACACCAGAAGAACCAATTAAAGCAACTGTTTTTCCTGGTTGGAGGTAGGATTTTAAGTCATCTAACCGTTGATGATTGGTAGCACTTATGACAACGATGGGTACACCGAGAGCGATCGCTTCCACTTCTGCCAAACGCTGTTCAATATCATGACACAGGTCTGCCTTATTTAAAACGACAACAGGATTTGCACCACTGTCCCAAGCTAGGATGAGCGATCGCTCAATTCTTCTCAGATTAAAATCCCCATCCAACCCTGTAACTAAAAACACCGTATCCACATTAGCAGCAACAATTTGCTCTTCTGTTTTCTGACCTGCCATTTTGCGTGAAAATTTGCTCTTTCTAGGCAAAATCTCGTGGATAGTTGCTTGTTCTTCAGAATCTTTAAGGCGGATAACAACCCAATCTCCTACAGCAGGGAAATCCTTAGTATCAGAAGCCCGATACCTTAACTTACCTGTCACGAATGCTGACAGTTCTCCCTGTTCAGTGTACAGAATATAAGTATTTCTGTGTTCAATGGCTACCCTACCAACCGTAAATCCCTCTTGACGATAGGGTTCAAAGCTGCTAGCAAAAAAATCGCTCCAGCCCAACCAATCCAAATTCATTTGTTTTTCCTCGATATGTGCAACTTGTTATACACAAGGCACAAAGAGGAGTGTTGCGTTTTATTTCCGTCATACAGAGGACTAAACGATAATCTTTGCGCCTTGGATGCGATGGTTTGAAAGAGTGAAGGTGACATTGACGGCTACAAATACAGTCATCTTTTTTCCTCCTGATGAGCTTTACAACATTATAAACACTTTTGACTCAACCAATTCCGGAAAAGATTAATAGACATAGGCGTGAAAAAGATGTAAGGGCGAACGGCCGTTCGCCCCTACTAAGGGTTTCGGATAGCGCATATTTAATTTCACGCCTATGTCTAATTAACTCCTCGTTTGAAGACTACGAAAGGTTTTTCCTTTGTAAGTACTTACAGCGCTACCACTGAATCCGACTCGACTTGTCATTATCAATAATTTCACTGAAGGCACTAGTATACTTTTAAGCTTATCATTCATAATAAATAATGAATAGCTCAATTATTCCTATGGAAATCTGTCTTCATAGAGAACATATCCTCGAAATGGCTTGCCTCTCTCAACTAGCTTATGTTGCTTATAATCAAGGAAATGATATAGTCAGCAATATTCTTAAATCCGGTTGCCCGTCATTCGTTCAAAAGTATGAAACTATCGAATTCATTCATGCACCGCGCCCTTTTGGTTCCACAAACGATTTAGCTTGTTGTGGTTTGCTTTTATCTACACAGAATGATATTGCGATCGCTATCAGAGGTACGGAAAGCCTAGACGATTATTTCTTTAATTTACTTGCCCTACCTAATTCAGAAGCTATCCACTCCGGCTTTCATATTTATGTGGAAAGTTTTTGGCAGCAAGTACGAGATTTTATCAGACGAGAAGATAACGCTAACAAGAATATTTATGTTACCGGACACAGTTTGGGAGGTGCGGCGGCTACACTCATTGCCAAACGGATTGGTGAAACTGAGTTGAAGCCGATTGAACCATATATTCTAGAAACTTATACCTTTGGCGCACCACCAGTCAGTACGCAAGAATTCATCTTGAACGCACCACTTTACAGATTCTGCAATACTGGTGACTTTATTCCACACTTGCCAAAGTTAATTGCTGCTCTAATAAACAAGATACCAGGACTCAAAAGAGCGATCGCTCATTGGAAGCCACAGCTGTTGCAAACGCTTTCTGACTATTGCCATGTAGAAAAAAGCGAGTATTGTATTGATAAAAATTATAATATTATAAAACAAGATGAACCTGGTACTACTAACATCTGGCAATTGCTTCAACTTTCTAAGTTAATAACATCACAGCTAAGACTTCACCCCCCAACAGATAGCAGCAAAACATTTCGGTTATTGATAACGAGTTTGATTCAAGCCTCGTTACAGGAACACCGTGCGATCAAGTATGTAGAACGATTGAGTTCTGGTAAGGTTCCGCCTTGGTATCAGTGTTTAGAAATTTAATTTTTTTAGAAGAATATTTTAAAATTGATTTTAAACAAGAAAACATTTATGCGATCGCCTGAAGAGCAAGAGCGTATTACAAATGCTCTTGCTCTAAGTATTGGCGCTGAAACTAGCTATTTACTAAGCACGTCGAACACCACAAACTGACTTGTCTTCTGGCACAACCGTTGTCCAATTACCATTCCAAACTCCATTAGCCGCTGCTGCTGCAACAGGGCATTTTACTTTTGCATGCCCTATTCAATACTTTTTGATTTAACTACATAAGTTATTTTTTATACGTATCATTTGCTATATTTAAAAAATGTACCCAAAATTGTTGACATATCTTCAATATTCTCAATACTTGTCTCAACTTGACCTAAAAGTTCTTTACGCAACTTGCTTAATATACTTTCTAAATCTTCTGTTTTTGTATATCCTGTTAATAATTGCTGTAAATAAATCAGTTTTTGCTGCATCTCGTCTAAATTCCGAGTATGGTTCTTTAATTGAGCCTCAAGAATTGAGATCGCTTCTTCTACATTTTGTAAATTATTAATACGTTGATTAGCAATATTAACAGCTTCACTTAAACGCTCAATTTCTAATGGTTCTAATCGAGAACTAAATTGTTGGTTTAGGTCGCGTAACTGAATCCTTAGGTTTGCGATCGCTTCTTCTATCTCACTCAAATCCACTGTTTCTTTTGGTGGAATATTATTGAATGTCACTTCTAAAGTATTTAATTGAGCGGTCAGTTGTACTACGGCTTCTTGAATAGATGTTTTTTCCGACACCAGCTGGCACACTTTTGGAACCATATGTTGAGTGTAGTCATTAAAGAAGCTATGATTTCTGTTTTCTAATTGAGAGAACTGCTGTAGTTGTTGGTTGATGTGATTAATTTGGGTTTGTACTTCAGTTAAATCAATTGATTGCTGTGGGGGCAAAGTCTCAATTTGAGCTTGTAAGGATTGAATGCGGTCTAAAAGTTGCTGACGAATCTGTGTGATATAAGTTACAGCGTTATTTTGACCTTCACTAATGGATTGGCGCACTTCTACTAGGGCTGATTGTAGGAATTGACGATTGTTTTGCTCCTGTCGAATGATTTGTTGCTGAAACCGATTGCGGTTAAAGACATTGAGAGAAAGAGCTACAGTCAAGGGAATCGCCGCATAGGCAGCTTGTTGTGTTGCGATCGCTGCTACGGTTCCTATTACAGAGCTAGCAATACAAGTATATTCAGCAAGATTTAATATTTTATCGTTATATTTCATACTAATAACGTACGTAATTTACCCTAGAGGGCGTTAGGTTTTAACTATTTTTTTACAACATACGTTGTTTTAACATAGCACTTAATACAACATAATGCATATTTTTCAGTCTGTATTCAGTAATAATATGCACTTTACAAAAGCTTTAAATATGTACGATTTCTGAAAAATTTTTGTCTAAATTTAAGTAATTTTTCTGTTATTTTCTCTAGAAACTAAAATTTCGCGTCTCGTTATTTTAGAAGCGCTACATATGCGATCGCTTAATTGACTACCCAGACACATTGCATTGCCATGCGATCGCGCAAGAGCGAGTGCTCCATCCCCAGCATACCAACAACACGGCTTTCCCCCAGAACGAAATATTCGTGCGATCGCGCTTAATACCATTTCACGAAAATCCAGATACATTCCACCACCCCTGCGCCCGAATATATCAACATTAGAGTGAAACGGTATTAGCTTCAACTTCAGCCAATAAAAAGTCAGTTGTTTTTCAATTGGGATGAAAAGGGTGGTTATCTCTACTCGCCACTTACTAAATTTTATACGAAATTATATTCAGTAATATTTTTGTGCATCAGGAATACATTAATGAATATTGATTTACGGGGATACCGTCAGAAAGCGGGTATGGGTCAAGTACAAGTTGCTAATACACTGGGTATTTCCCACGAAGACTTTTGTCTTTACGAGCAGGCTCCCGATAAAGTTCCAATGGGGCTTTTAGTACAATGGCTACAAATACTTAAAGTTGATATTGCGACTGCCATGTCAGCGCCGACACCCTCACTCAAAGCCATCGCTCCTGGCACTCCTTATACCGAATTATATGGCAGACTAAATTTACTCAATCAGTACATTGATGCGGTTTCTCCTTTTGATACATTAGACTTACCAACACAATTAGCTACCCCACAGGATCTCAAAAAGCAACTCAAGCTTTACAAGCAAAAGCCTAACGTCGTCTTAACTGGAGGCTTTGATGCTGGTAAGTCACACATGGCAAATGCTCTATTGGGTGGCAAGAACTTACCAGTCGGTTACCAGCCTGCAACACGAGTCATTACGTTCATTCGCCATATTGAAGATCGTCCTGAATGGTTTAGCGGAGATGTCCTAATTTTTGAAGAGGACTTTTGGCTCAAAGATGAAAAAGGTAAACAAATTATTGACTTATTACTTCTGGATGACCAAGAGCGTTGCGAGGAATATTGCATACAATCAGGAAACTTCAATATTTTACAAAAATATGGAGTGCATGGCGAATATGAGGACATAGCAGCTCATGCTGCCGTAGTCTACATGGATTCTCCTTTATTAAAAGCTTGCAATTTAATAGACCTCCCAGGATACTCAGACCAACCAGATGAAATATCAAAGGATGTTGAGAAAGCCAATAGTGCCGCACAGATAGCCGATGTCTTGCTGTATGCTTCCCCTGCCAAAGGTCATATTAACGGTCAAGACATGGTTCGCTTGGGTGGCTTATTGCGTTTACTGCCTACTCCAGAAAATGAATCCACTGATTTCCCAACACTAGGTAATTTCTTTATTGTGGCTACTCATGCCGACCCAAGTATCTCTGACGAACAGTTGAAGGCAATTCCAAAAGGAGCTGCCAAACGGCTATACAAAAACCTCAGCGAAACTGTTTTAGAGCGTCGAAGAGAACAAACAAATCGCTCCATAACAGAAGCAGATTTGCAACAAAGATTTTTTACCTTTTGGTCGGAAAGACCCGATAGATGTCAAGATTTATTTGATGAATTGACGAAAATTCTCAGTGAATCTCTTCCGCAAGCACGCATACAACGTATTGAGCGAGAGATGAAAGCTATCAAGGAAGATAACACAAGAAAGTATTCTAGCTTAATTGAGGGATACGAAACAAACCTTGCTGATATAGAAGCACAAAACGCACGGCGATCGCAATTAGAAGTTTTAGAAGCAAATGAAGGCGAACGCCAAAAAAAGACAAAGCAAAAACGCGACGAGGTGCGTAAACGTATTATAGAGTTCAAACAAGATACAAGAACTTCCTTTGAAAGGTATGCAAAACAACTCCTCACTGTAGATTCTGTAGAAGCAATCATCCGAACTAAGTATGACGACAAGAAAGAAGCAAAGGAATACCTTGGGGGTTATTTGGTAGAGAAGCTTCAAAATCACACCGAACAAGTTATAAAAGTCAATTCGGAAAAATTAAGACCGTATATTGAAGAGTTTCTCAACTCATACACAGAAGCAATTTTAAAGCTTCCTGATTTCAATGTATTTCTTGATATACCATTCGATGCACGAGGCTCTTTTCTAGGCGGACTTGCTGGTTTAGGTAGCATCGGAGCTTTGTCAGCTTGGGCAGCAGCGCTAGGCAACCTTGGTGGTTATATCTTAGTTGCTAAATTAGTCAGCCTGTTATCAGCACTTGGCATTGGTTTTGGTTTTACTGGCGGTACGGCTGGAGTCATAGCTTTCGTTGCAGCTATTGGTGGTCCTATCGTGCTTGGTATCGGTCTAGCCGCTGCATTCGCTTTTGGAGTGTGGAGTTTATTTGGTGAATCTTGGCAGAAGCGTTTGGCAAAGCAAACTATTAAATATTTTGAGGAACAGGATATTTGTCAAAAGTTTCTGAAAGGAATTGATGAATTTTGGCAAGACACTGCTCATAGTTTTGAGAAACCTGCTGATGTCGTAGAAAGTGATTGGAACAAATATCTCTATCATTTGCAAGAGCTGACTTCTCCCACGGATAATTCTAAAGAACGCATTGAAGAGATTCTCAATAACCTTAAATTACTGAGAGAGTTTTTTGCCGAAATTCCTTGGTTGAATGTCTCTGGTGCTCCTATTGTCAAACAATGACTCTTGTCAGTGTTAGTTTAATGCAGTACCAAGAACGTTAATCAATCAACTGCGATCGCTTTATGAAATGGGCGCTTTCTAGCAACTCAGTTTCTACAAACAAGGCGATCGCACTCCCCCTTAGCATAGCAACAACGTGAATTGCCAAGAGAACTAAAATTGCGATCGCTCTATTAGTTCAAGTGCATAACTTATAACTTTCGGACGTTATTTAGATAGTATAACGCTACTTGAACCAGAGCAATTTATACATAGAGCTAATCATGAAATCCAAAATGCGCCATATCATATTAGGCACTTGTTTAGCCACGGGGCTAGTCTTGAACTGTGCGTTTGCCCTAGGTATCTCAGTTCAATATCGCGACCTAGAAACTTTTAGCGGGCGTGGCTTTTGTAAGAATCAGTTGAATGGAGAGAATTTTTCTAGAACCGAACTATTTTTTGGTTTATCAAAACCAGACGGTTCAGTAGTGACTGAAGAAGAATTTCAGTCTTTCATAGACACTAAAGTTACACCCCTTTTTCCTAATGGGCTGACTTTGTTAACTGGCACAGGTCAATTCCAAAATTCAAGTGAAACAGTCGTCAAAGAAGGGTCGAAGGTCTTGATATTGCTTTATCCTTCCAACAACGACACTAACAGAAAAATTCAACAAATCCGACAGGCATATATAAGCATGTTTCAACAACAGTCCGTACTACGTGTTGATGAGCAATCGTGTGTATCTTTCTAAGAATTCACGTGTTTATTAGTTATAATGTAAATATATTCTTAACTCACAAAATAACAACTAGCTCTTGAGTAAATTATAGCTTTGCTTTAAAGGCGATCGCTTACAGGTAGTTTGCCAGTATGTAAACTTCTTTACGAGATGATCGAAACACTTTATCCACATTAACAGCAATCATTTGCTCTTCTATTTTTGTGAAAATAGGGGTGTAGTGGGCACAATTTATCTTTAAACATGATCGAGGATAATTCGTTGTTCGCGACAAGTACGCTCATAAGTTGTATTTAATTCTACAGGCAAGCAAAGCCCACCATGCAGCCAGAGTGGTAAAGTTGGTAATGAATCACCAATGCTGAAATGTTCAAGCCAAATATCCAAGTTTGATTGCCCAGAACGCTCCACGACCCTATAGGCAACAGCGGACAACGCAGCACCAAGTGAAGAAACTGCAGTTTCTTTAGAAGCTTGTAGAGAGATTTCACCTATCTTAGCCATTAATGTATCATGCAAATTCGCCTTTCTGCTAGTTACAACATCAACCACCACAAGTCCAATCCCTTGCTGAAGATAAGTTTGGCACTTTGCCACAAACGCATCTTGGTGGCTTGGTCGATCCTTATTGGCGGGGCTGACGAGTTCGATCGCTCCTGCCAAAATCGGTCCAGCCTCACTGTTAAAAATGCTAATTTCCACCGCTTCAGCAGTAGGCTGAAAGGGTAAGGTTTGTGATGGTTTTGGCGGTTTCCATTCAGATTGAGTGTCAATGGATAAGTCAACGTTAGTATTTATTGTTTCTTCAAACGCGGCAACATCAATCTCTATGCCAAATTGTACATTAGGCTCTGCAAAATACCCTTGAGGAAGGCGCTGATTCAAATCTGAGGAGATGTAGGTCGCCCAAGCATTGTGAAAGGCATGCCAATGTCGGCGCGTACTTAAAGGAGGATGAAAGTGATCCAGTAAAACCATATCTCCCGCTCTCAACGTCCCCTTTCAGTATAAGGAAGTTTCTCTCATATGGGGGGCTCACTTGTCAAGCGCTTTGGGTTCCTACTTTAGGGACTTCCCAATCAAAAAATCTCCCAAAATTTCTTTCTTGTGGTACGGGCGTCCTCGCCCGTTCCCAATACTGCAAGGGATAGAGCCAAGAAATAAATTTCACACCTCTTAGCTAAAGTCAGATACATCTGACTGAATATAGTTTTTAACCCGTTTTAACGGGTTTGAGCTTTTAGCCCAAATTTTAATTTAGGGCAAAACCTTATTAGTGGCGGGCAAGATGCCCGCACCACAAGATAGGATAATTTATTATTTGCAATTTCCTCACCACAAACTGAGTTGATGAGGAGGACGATCGAGAACATTCCAAGGTAGAGGAGGAACGGCTGCACCGCTTTGCTCTAATAAGTCTTGAAAATAACGTGCTGTGCTGGGGGACTTTTCTTCTACCGGACAGTGAACAAAGAAATAAATCTGCGTTCCCTGTTGTAACCACTGCTTGATTTGAATCACCCACTCTTCCATAAAGGGCTGATTGACTGGTAAGTTGGGATGGGAAATAAACCGAATTAAGCTGAAAGGTGCAGTCACACTAAATTGTACTGGTAATTTAGGTTTGCGCCGTTCCGATTCTATCTGGGGATCATCATCTCCAGTGTAAATGGGACGAGTATCTAACAATACCCTTCCAATCCCTAATCTTTGTAAAAGTTCTGTCAACTCACTCGCATAAGGTTCTGTAAACCAGTCTTGATGCCTCAGTTCTAATGCTAAACGAACCCCTGTTGACTGCAAAGATTCTAAAAATGCGGTGAGGTCATCAATTGAAGTCGGTGCGTACTTAGGGGGTAACTGGGCAAAGATGGGACCAAGCCGTTTACCCAAAGGATACATATCCTCTACGAATTTTACCGCATCAGAAATACGAGGTTCTAGTAGTCCTTTATGGGTGATATCTCGTGGCAATTTCAAGCAAAATTCAAAACCTGGAGGTGTCTGATTAGCCCAACGGGTCACAGTTTCTTGATTAGGGATGGCGTAAAAGGTGGTGTTGCCTTCAACAGTTGTGAAGCGTCGGCTGTAAAGGTGCAAAAACTCACTACTACGAGTACCTTGTGGATAGAGTTCGCTTACCCAACCCTTGTATGCCCAAACAGCGCAACCAATTAAAAAACTCACATTTTTAGTGAATATCTTTAGATATAGACTTATATTATATCAAAGGGGAGAACACAATTACATTACATTTTGTAAAAATTTTAAGTAAATAACAATATTAAATCACTAATATGTCTCATTTCCAGGAGTGTCATGTCCAATATCAACAAAAATGCTAAAGGAATAAAGAGGAGAAAAGCTATGAGCACAGACATTTGGAGATACGTAGACCCTCAAAAGGTCAAGCAAAGAATAGCGAAAATTACAGATAAGCTTGAGGAAGCCATACGCAAACATGGTTCTTAGCCCTGAATTAAAATTCATTGCTCAAAGCTCAAATGGGTTATATCATGTCCGCTTATATACCCTGAATAAAACTCACGCATTCGACGGTGGTTGAGATGCATGCGCTAAAGCGTAACTACAAACCCTTATTAGGATACGAATTTATGAAATGTGTTGTTTAGACGGGTAGGCAGATAGTGAAACAAGTTTGTCCTGGGTTAGACTTAACAAGAATGCTACCTTGATGGCGATTTTCTACTATTCGCCTCACGGTTTCTAAGCCAAGACCTGACCCCTTTCCTACGGGTTTAGTCGTGAAGAATGGCTCAAAGATACGGGTTTGTATATCTTCTGGAATACCGGAACCTGAATCGATAATTTCAACTTTGACATAATTGCCTTTATAAAAAGTCTTTATTTTCAATATGCCTTGACTATCCATTGCGTCAATGGCATTTTCTATTAGGTTTGTCCAAACTTGGTTGAGTTCGCTACCGTAAGCTGAGATTTTGGGGAGGGAGCGATCGTAACAGCGGTGAACTGTGATACCTTGTTTTACTTTGTAGGAAAACAATTGCAATGTGTCTTCTATCCCTTCGTGTAGGTCAATGATTTGCTTTGCACCGCGATCGAGATAGGAGTAAGATTTCATTGCTTGTACTAATGTGTTAATCCGTTCCGCAGCGCGCAGTCCGCCACGAATCATAGATGTAACTTCAAACGATAGCGCCAGCCAACGCAACCCTAAATCGTGTAGTTCTGTGGGGTTATTTCGCCAAGGTGCGGTTAGTTGTTCAAGTGTGCTTATCTCTATACCCGCAGATGCAAGAGGTGTCGCCAGTTTCCATACCTCTTTAACTCCATAATTTTCTAGCCATTCCAATAATTCTTCCTCGCGATCGCTCAACGTAATAGGATCGACAGTATTGTTGACAATGGTGTCAACCCCTGCATCACGTACGGCTTGCCATTGTTCGGTATGTTCAGATGCTACACGCTGTTCTCCGTAGATAAAATTCATCTGTTCTAGTTCTCGTATCGCTGGAACTACCCCATTTAACGACCTTACAAGGGCAGCAGCTGGGTTGTTGATTTCATGAGCTAATCCCGCTGCTAGAGTTCCCAATGCTACCATCTTCTCGCGATTGCGAATAAAAGACTCTAAACCCCGCAGGCGTTGTTGAAATGTGCGAAAAACGGCTCGCTCAAAATCACGACATTCATGTAGCAACTTTAGAAAGTCATCAGCAGCCAGTGCATACAACTTACAATTAGTGAAAGCTCGCATGGTAACTAGTGCTGGTTCTTCCGTCAATACCGGAATTTCCCCAAAGAAATTAGGAGCATCGTGCTGTCCAATTGGCATTTCAATCCCCTCACTAATGCGAGTAATGCCCATTTTTCCTGCAATTAAGATGAACACGCTGTTTGTGCTTTTAGCATCGCCTTCATGAACGAGTGTTTCGCCTTGAGACAGATGGGTGGGTTGGACGCGATCGCACACCCATTCCAATCGCTGTTGTGAAAGCTGCTGAAAGGCGTCTAATTTCAACAAATCATCTACGCATAGTATCATGCTATTTCCCCAGATTGTATAGCACGCTGTTTATTCAACCTTATTCTAAGGGCAAATGCGCGAACCTACACTTGGAAAGGTTTTGTCACTAGCCATTTAATTAAGTAATAAAATACTGGGATTATTCAGGATATAATGGGGTGAATTAGACATTAGCTCCATTCCCAGATGTATATTACCCCAAATGGCTAAGCGTAAACCAAAAAACGAAATTCATAAGTTATCAACTCAGATTGTCAACGTTGTTTTAATTGATGACAGCGCTAAGACTGAGTTGCTGGACTTAATGGAGCGCTTAGGTATTGTTCGCTCCGAGGCTTACAACAAACTTGGTAGTATTAAGCATTGGGGAATGGATTGGCGGGACGCTTACCCTGAAGTTCGTACTTTTAGGACACCTGAATCATTGGGGTTGCCATCCAAGTTAATGGAATGGACAGTCAATGACGTAGCTAAAGCAATACTTGCTCAACAGGCAGCAACAATTGCTAATTTGCAAGGAAAGATTTGGGCAAGATATCCAGGTGAAGAGAACTCTGAACAGAGAAAAGAAGCATACCGTAAGTTAAAATCCACTCTTGTTTTATCGGACTCTTTCTTAAGTCGGATTGTTAGGGATGAGTTTCAACGCGGTCATACTAGTGTTGCTAATCAAATTGTTTATCAACGACAAGCTTATAATGTTACGCGAGTCTCTCGTTATGTTTATAGACTGAGTGTATCTGGCTTAGCTCGTGGCAAGCGGATTCAGTTTAACGTCCGAAGCAACCGTAAGCCAACTGGACAAATTCGACTTATTTACAATTACGAGTTAGACCGTTTTGAAGTCCATTTCTTAGTAGACTTTGGACAGTACATTAAATCACCAGACTCCGAGCTAACCCCTATTGGTATCGATAAAGGGTATACAGAAGCCTTTATTGATTCAAATGAAAAAGTACATGGGGATGGCTTGGGTGAGTTATTAACTAAAAAGTCTAACCGCATTACCAAAAAGAATCGAAAACGTGGTCAGCTGTTTGCTATTTTTCGTAAATATGAAAAACACGACCCAGTAAAAGCTGCACGTATTCTGGAAAATAATCTATCTAGAAAAACTGAAAATAAACGCACGAGAAAAGACCAAGCTGCTATCTCTTCACTACTTGGTCAAGCTTCTATTTCTCTGTTCGCTACAGGGAAATTAAAAGTTTTTGCTGAAGATTTGACTGAACCCATCAAAAACAAACGTCAGTCAAAAGCAATGTCTCGCCAGTTAAACAGTTGGGTAAAAGGCTGTATGCGAGACTCTTTAGAGAAATGGGCTAGCTGGAGCGATTCAGTTATCACAGAAGTCAACGCGGCATATACGTCACAAACTGATTCTGTCACGTTGACCCTTTTAGGGAAGCGTGATGGGGACAGTTTTACCAGGCATACTGGGGTCGTTGTGCAGTCTGACTGCAATGCTGCAAAAGCTATTCTTTGTCGAGGTACGGATAAGGAAATCACTCGCTACATGAGAGCGAGTGAAGTGCAAGCAGTGTTATTGCGTCGTACTGCAATGTTTTTGAAGCTCGAAGGTAAGAGTTTAGAAGATGCCATAGAGTTGGGCTGGCTCGACTCAAAGCATCGGAAAAACCCTGAGTTTCAAAAATTGGTAAGTGGGAGCTTACCAACGACTAGCAAAGTTGAGTGGAAGATCTAAACCTTAATCGTTACACCACTCCTCACTCAGTCAACAATTCCGTTTTATACCATTTAATAGCGATTTATCCTATTTTATGAGTCTCCCAACGCACACGAACAGACGATGTCTATTAGTTAGATTTATATTTCATAAAACAAACTTATATTTTACTTGTATTGTTATTTATTCGATTTATATTTAAACTACTAAGTAGTTGAGCATAAACTACGTACACTAAAACACATGAAAACTATCTTTCCTCTACTTCTGACTCCTGATTCCTCACTTCTCACTGTTCAGCTATTTGATACCCTGGATTTATTGCAGCCTATTCGCCAATGGCTTGATAACATTGAGATAAATAATTCTAGAATCGCCCATCTTCTCTGTAAAGTAATTCCTGTTCAGTGTCCTTTTGAGCGAGATATTTATTTTCTTGGTCGTAAAATTGCCCATATCCCACCTTTGTGTAAATTAAATCCTTTCTACGAACAAGTGACAGGTTTGCGGTTTCGTGCGCTGTGCTATTTGGCTGACAAGTGCGGCGAAGATGTCCGTTGCTATTGTTGAGATAGATGTGTGTCAGATGAGTCTGCGATCGCACAACCGTTGTTGCAATCACAAATTTACGCTATAAACCTATTTCGTGTGTCTACTGTTGCTTCAGAACCGCCATAGCTGTGCCCATGTACTCAAATACCTGCATATTAACAGCATTGTGACTTGCAATTTCAAAGGAGAATGCACCCTATACTAAATACTAACGACAATCAATTAAACACCCTGAGATTGAAGAGCAATAATCACAGTATGTCGAAAAGTCCCTAAACTTCTCTCCCTCAAAAGTAACATTTCCTACCTATTCCTAAAGAGGTAAGAAGAGCAACTTAGAAGTAAATGTACTCAAAGACTTTCCGATTCAACCTATGTTTTACAGTCAGTTCACTCTTAGAGGATGTTTGAAAAGTTCTTTCATCAGTAGCAATCATATTCAAGATCCCCCTAAATCCCCCTTGAAAAGGGGGACTTTGAGAGTATTTTCCCCCCTTTTTAAGGGGGGCTAGGGGGGATCATTAAGTGCCTAAAATCACAGCCAACCACTTTTCAAACAACCTCTTAGCAAAGCTGTAGAAGATTTCCAACTCACAATCGTGGAAGGGGATCATTTCCTACCAGAAATTCCCCCAGTCACGCCTACTCCATTGCTTCAGGATATTCTGAAAGAAACGCTATAAAAAAAGACTTCAAATATCTCTTGTGGTACGGGCGTCCTCGCCCGTGAACGAATCGCATGTCCCATATTTCTTGTCAATCCCTCATATCACAGTCCTAATTAGGATAAAGCACAATTTATCTGCGTTCATCTGCGTTGAGGGTGCGGTCGTTCATCACTTCTACCAACTGCAGAAACAATCAAACCATCCTTAACATGAATCACTCGGTTCGTACGAGCAGCAATATCAGACTCATGAGTGACAATCACAATTGTAATACCCTGGCTATTCAACTCAGTCAGTAAATCCATCACTTCCTGAGAGGTTTGGCTGTCTAACGCTCCTGTGGGTTCATCCGCAAGCACCAAAGCAGGACGATTGACTAAAGCACGAGCGATCGCAACCCTTTGTTGTTGTCCACCAGAAAGTTGATTGGGGCGATTGTGTAACCTTTCTGCTAGCCCAACTCTCGTCAGAGCGGCGATCGCTCGCTTCCGTCTTTGCTGTTTTGGAATACCCGCATACACCATTGGTAGCATGACATTTTCAACAGCCGTCGCTCGGGGAAGCAAGTTGAACTGCTGAAACACAAAGCCAATACGCTGATTACGAATATATGCCAATTCGTCATCATTCAACGCAGTCAGGTTTTGACCCTCCAAAACATAAAGCCCATTGCTCGGACGATCCAAACAACCCATAATATTCATCAGGGTAGATTTACCAGAACCAGACATACCCATAATGGCAACATACTCCCCTTCCTCTATCGCCAAGTCAATACCTTTAAGAATCGGTACCTCCGCATCAGCGAGGAGGTAAGTTTTAGTAATACCTTCCATCCAAATCATTGTCGTCATATTTCCCCACACCCTTATTCACTTCTTAAAGCCATAATCGGGTCAAGTCGAGCGGCGTTGCGGGCTGGAATTACACCTGCTAGTAAACCAGTGACAAAGGAGAAGCCAAACCCAGCTATGATTGACCAGAAAGATACAATAAAGGGAAACTTAAATAAGCTAGAGGCTGCAAACGCAAGGGAAATACCAAGCCCGATTCCGATTGCTCCACCTGCGATCGCAACAGCGATGGCTTCCGTAAGAAACTGACTTAGAATCGCGCTTTTGGTAGCTCCTACCGCTTTACGAATACCAATTTCCTTCGTTCTTTCCACAACTGAAACTAACATAATATTAGCAATACCAATCCCTCCTACGAAAAGGGAAATACCTGCTATTGCACCCACCAGAACAGTAAACAGCCCAACAACGCTAGTAAAAGTGTTGATGATGTCAACTTGATTGATAATCCGAAAGTCATCCGGTTGCGGGGGGTAGATATTATGTCTTATCCGGAGTAAATTTGTAACTTGAAACTGAGCAGCATCCAACTGCGCCGCGTCTTGAGTTTTCAACCACAAACCATTGATAGCAACTCCGTCGAGCGCATTATTACCAACAATCCGGGCTGACATATTCGTGAGGGGAATAAACATCTGGTCATCTAAGTTCTGTGACCCCGATGCGCCCTTCGATTCCATCACCCCGATGACTGTATAGCGCCCACCCTCAATGCGGACACTAGCACCAATCGCTGAACTAGAGACACCAAATAAATCATCTCGCACCTTACTACCCAATACAACAACAGGTCTAGCACTGTCTAAATCATCTTGAGTGAAGAACTGTCCTTGTTGGGGAAAAATGTTTCTCACCACTGGGTAATTCAAATCCGTTCCCACAAGAGTTGTCGAAAGATTTTCCTGCTCGTAGACCACCTGTACCCCACGTTGCAGAAAAGCCGTTACTGACTCAGCCGTTGTGACTTGTGCGGAAATGGCTTGTGCGTCTTCCCATGTCAAAGTTGATGCTGTCCCCACACCTCGGCTAATCCCTCCTGATCGCGCTGCTCCTGCCAAGACTAGCATGACATTAGAGCCGAGGGACTGAATCTGTAACTCAGTAGCTTTCTGGATACCCTGTCCTACTGATGTTACTGTTATGACAGAAGTAATCCCAATAATCACCCCCAACATTGTCAGCCCAGTCCGGAGACGATTGCTCCACAGGGCTTCTACTGCCATTGATACAATTTCAATTAATGAGACTTTAATTGGATGAATAAACTTTGTCATTGAATCCCCCCCTAACGAGCGCGACGCCCCGGTCCCCCAAAGCGGAACGGAGAACCGCCAAATTGCGGACGTGCTCCTGGTGGAAAGCTGAGTAAGACTTTATCTCCTTCTTGCAACCCAGAGCGAACGACTGTTTGATTTCCCACCGTAGCCCCAGTTTTGATTGGTCGGAAAGTAGGTTTTTTGTCGTTTCCTTCCCCTGCTAAAACCATAACACCACTGGAGTTGTCCTGACGTACAATGGCAACTGTAGGAATAACAATTGCATTCTCCAGTTCTCCGACGTTAAATTCTACGTTCACATTCATCCCTGACCTGAGGAGATTTTCTGGGTCAGAAACAGATGTCTTCACTTCAAAGTTTGTTACATTCTGGTCTACAGTAGATTGAGCAGCAATTTGGGTGACCTTACCTGTAAAAGTTTTACCAGGAAAAGCATCTGCTTGGATAGATACCGTTTGTCCCAGCTTGAGTTGGGAAATATTGGTTTCAGCCACTTTTGCGGTTATCTCATTTTGAGATGCTAATGCTAAAATAGAGGATGATGTAGCCGAAGACACATCACTTCCTGCGGTGGTGGGAGCAACAAACGCACCGGGGTCAGCAAACTTACGCGTCACAACTCCAGTGAAGGGGGCGCGAATCACGGTATCATTTATCTGTTCTTTGATTGTTTGTAAATTTCCTTGAGCGGATATCACTTGGGCTCTTGCTTGGTCAATTTCTTCTGGTCGAGAACCATTGTTTTGCTTAGCGAGTTCCTGCTTTGCTACAGCTAGACTAGCTTTTGCTTGTTCCAGATTTTCTCTGGCGTTCCGCTCTTCTGTCAAGGCGTCATCCAAAGTGTCACGAGCAACAGCTCCTTGTTCTACAGGGCTTTGGAATCGCTTAACTCTTGTACGTGCTAAGTCCAATCTAGATTGTGCTTGAACTACTAAAGCCTCGCTTTTATTAACTTCAGCTTGGGCTTTGGCGATGTCTTCTCGACGGCTACCCGCTAAGACCAGACGCAGATTTGCTTGAGCGTTTGCTAGTTGTCCTTTTGCTTGTGTTAGTTGCCCTTGTAGATTAGAATCGTCCATATAGGCTAGGATTTGTCCTTTTTGGACGCGATCGCCCTCCTTCACCAGCAGTTCTTCCAAAACCCCTGATGTCTTCGGACTGACGTTAATTGCACGCTCTGGCTTAACTAAACCGTTAGCTGAAATCGTTACAGGAAGACTTTCCCGCTCCACCACTGCTGTCTGTAAGCGGCGTTGGGCTTCTTGGCGCTGTGTCACCATCATTTGACGTACTCCCAGATAACCTCCTCCCACCAGAAGACCCAGTACCAGCAACCCTACCAACCACTTTGGCAGTCGGAGCTTCCTTGAGCTTTTGATAATATCAGTTTTTTGCCAAGACTGCGAACTATTTTCTGTGTTTTTTATGTGAGATGCTTCCTTTAAGTCTGTCATATTTTAATAAAATTTTGTAATTGATGTCACCATTTAACAGTAAATTATAAGAAATCCCCAACCCCCTTTTTTCAAGGGATTGGGGTGCTGGAGCATGAGACCTTTATTAAGTGATAATTCGTAATTCCTCAATTGTCATTGCTTGGTTGATTACAAATGACAAAGTTCCTAAGTACCTCTGATGTAATTTAGTATACTAAAACCATGAGTAATGTCTTCCCTTTACACCCTATCTTCTCGTGGAAATCTGATTCGCACGTGAAGCAACATAAGTAAGTCCGCACGATATAACATAACTATGTTAATTTCTGTTAAGAGCCCTAAAGCCCACTAACTACTAACCACTAACCACCCCAATAGAGAGTTGTATTTATTGACGCCGACTCACTTAACTCATAATAAGAGCTATTTTTAAAGAGCACATGAAGCAAAACTCCCAAATATATTGGGAGAAAAGTAACTATAGATTTGTGACTTTTGTCATGCTCTTTTTTATCAAAAATGGGACATGGAGCGCTAGTGACCAGCGATATCATGAAATATTGTAGACACAAGCCCCAAGATTCTGCTGTGAATTCTGTGAACAGTTTGATATCGCGCTCTTTTCCTCCGCTACGCCTATTACTTTACCTAGAGTGGTTGTTGTTGGGTATGAGTACTTTAACAGCACTCCTGCTTCCACCGATTTATCCTTTGCAGACTTCTCCCTGGTTGACGGTACTGATTATTGTTCTATTTGGAGTCATGGGTTTGAATTTACCAACCCATAAATTCACTCACAAAGTCGTATATACTGCAGTAGAGTTAGGGATTGTCATTTTACCGGCTTTCACAACTGATTATATTCGTTTTGTTCCACTCTTGGGTTTAATTGCAGTCATTCGCAGTTGTCAAATGTTCAAGCTGTGGGGTCGTCTAATTGTTGCGAGTTTAGTGTATATCTCGTTCCTCTACACAGTATGGTTGCGGAGCAAATCAATTGTTTTTATTAGAATACCAGTGGGACAAGCAAAACTACTGGTGGAACAAATCACCACTAACACAGTGAGCTTAGTCTTAAATAACGCTATTTCTTTTGCCTTAACTTTAGCATTTGTTTTGTTATTAGTAAATGCAGTCCTTTCAGAACGGAGAAGTCGTCAAGAACTTGCGATCGCTCACGAACAGCTGCGTCAGTATGCTTTACGAATCGAAAACCAAGCAACCCTACAAGAACGAAACCGTATCGCCCGTGAAATTCACGATTCCTTGGGTCATGCACTCACTGCCCAGACTATTCAACTAGAAAACGCTTTATTATTATTACCATCTAATGGCAATAAAGCAATAGAATTTATTACAGAAGCAAAACAGCTAGCTTACCAAGCATTACAGGAAGTTTCTCGTTCCGTCTCAACACTACGAGCCGATCCGTTGCGAGGAAAATCACTGGAAACAGCAATTAATAACCTCATCCAAGACTTTCGCAGTAGAACAAACCTGACCCCAGATTGGAAAATTTGTCTGACGTGTCCTGTAAGTTCTGATATTAGCACGACTATTTACCGCATCTTACAGGAAGCACTCACTAATATCTCCAAACACAGTGGAGCAACTCAAGTTAATATTCAATTGCAATCCAAAGCAGGACAGTTACATTTAATAGTAGAAGATAATGGTAAGGGGTTTCATCCAGCGCAAAATACGACAGGGTTTGGACTACAGGGAATGCGAGAACGGGCTGTGGCTTTAGGTGGACATTTTCAAATCACGAGTTCACCAGAAAAGGGATGTCGCATTATGGTCGTTGTTCCTCAAATTCCAAAAAATAAGTATAAAATTGCACCTGCAGATGTAGAAGACTGACAATATGGTGTGGACTTCCAAATAAAAAAGTATTCAAAAATCTCTATAGCTATAAAATCTGAAGTGCTGAACGCTCAGGAAATATATGTCTCAGATTATTGTCGAAGACCTCTGGAAAACTTTCGTTGTGTCCGAACGTTCTTCTGGACTTTTCGGTTCAATACGAGGACTTGTACAGCGCAAAAATAGAGAAGTCCATGCATTGAAAGGAGTTTCGTTCTCCTTGGACCAGGGAGAGCTTGTCGGCTACATCGGTCCTAATGGAGCTGGTAAATCGACTACGATTAAGATTTTAAGTGGTATTTTAGTGCCCTCAAGTGGGAAATGCATCATCGCAGGACGAATTCCCTGGGAAGATAGAATCCAGCACGTTGGTCGAATTGGGGTAGTTTTTGGTCAAAGAACTCAATTATGGTGGGATTTACCAGTGATTGAGTCTTTCGATTTGCTTCGGGATATTTATCGCGTTCCAGATTCAGAATACCGCAAGATTTGTGACGAAATGATTGATTTACTTAGTCTTGAAAGCTTGCTTTCTACTCCTGTAAGACAATTAAGCCTTGGTCAAAGAATGCGATGTGATTTTGCCGCAGCAATGTTGCACAGACCTGATATTCTTTTTCTTGATGAACCAACTATAGGGCTGGATGCAGTCTCAAAGCTTGCTATAAGAAAATTTATCAAAGCTTTGAATAAAACTCATAATGTCACTACCATCCTGACTACCCACGATATGGATGAGATCGAAGCATTGTGCGATCGCGTGATTATTATTGGTGGAGGTCAGATTCTTTGCGATGGTTCTTTAGCAACCCTGCGTTCTCAAGTTTCCTCACGTCGGTACTTAAGAATCGACCTGAAAAACGATGACTTCATATTTGAGCAAGAAGGAGTGAGTATAATTTCTCAGGAAGGTCGCACAGTCACCCTTGTCTTTGACCCAATCAAAATTTCTGCTGCATCCCTAATCAGTAAAGTGACTTCTCAACATGACGTAGAAGACCTTTTTGTGGAAAATCCACCAATTGAGGAGATAATTGCGGAACTGTATGTAAAATCAGGGGACTTATAATATGAAAGCATATTGGTCACTCTTTGTTGCTAGATTTGCACTGCTACTGCAATATCGTGCAGCTGCTTTTGCAGGAGTTGCAACTCAGCTTTTTTGGGGGTTTGTAAAGGTCATGGTATTACAGGCATTTTTTACCCATGTAACCTCTGCTCAACCTATGACTTTTCGTTCAGCTGTAGGGTATGTGTGGTTGGGTCAAGCATTTCTAATAGCGATTGTTCCTTGGTCGGGAGATCGCGAGATTCAAGACTTGATACGTTCTGGTGCTGTAGGATACGACCTGCTCCGACCCACAGACCTTTATAACTTCTGGTTGACTCGTGCTTTAGCGCTACGTACAGCGCCTCTTATTCTTCGTGGTCTTCCTTTTCTAAGTATAGTTATTTTTATTCTTCCTCTGGTCGGGCTGTCTGAGCGATCGCTTGCTTTTCCACCCTCGTTTACTGCTTTCGTTGCTTTTTTTCTCTCTTTTATTGGTGCAATACTTCTTTCGTCTGCATTAACAATGCTTTTAACTGTATCAATGATGTGGACACTGTCCGGAGAAGGAATCAACACCGTACTTTCCACACTTGTAAGTATCCTCTCAGGAATCATTGTTCCTTTGCCATTTTTTCCAGAGTGGATCAAGCCTGTCCTAAATGCACTTCCTTTCTCAGGGCTTCTTGACAAACCATTTCGTCTATTTACTGGTAATCTACCACCAAATGCTCTATTTTCCGTATTGCTCCATCAAGCTTTCTGGATAGTCGTGATTGTTCTGCTTGGGCGTTTTCTAGTTAACCGTGGCGTCAGAAAGCTTGTTATCCAAGGAGGGTAATTGTGAACGCTTTTTATCTCTACAAACGATATATCTCTGTCTCCTTCAAATCACAAATGCAGTACAAAGTGTCCTTCTTGCTCCAAGTCATCGGACAACTTTTGGGAACTGCGATTGAATTTTTGGGAATATGGGCGCTGTTTAGTCGCTTTAACAGTATTGGTACCTGGAGTCTAAGTGAAGTGGCTCTGTTTTACGGAATGGTCAACATCTCTTTTGCTTGTGCTGATGCGCTTGGACGGGGGTTTGATTCATTCGGAAAAATAATTAGGAATGGAGACTTTGACCGTTTGCTGCTGCGTCCGCGCAGTACAGTGCTGCAACTTTTGGGTACAGAATTGACGTTGAAGCGCATAGGAAGATTGTCGCAAGGGTTTGTAGTTATGGGGTGGTCACTCTCCACTCTCCACATTCCGTTGACTTTCAAAGTATTATGGCTTTTGAGTAGTTCATTTCTTGGTTGTGTTGCACTCTTTGTTGGTATCGTCATTGTACAAGCAACATTAACATTCTGGACTGTTGAAACACTAGAAATTATGAATATCCTCACTTACGGAGGAGTCGAAACTGCTCAGTACCCTCTATCAATTTACAGCAAGTGGTTTCAGAGATTCTTCACTTTCTTGATACCGCTTGCTTGTGTGAGCTATTTTCCTCTAGTTGCAGTATTAGAAAAAGAAGATGTTTTCTCAGTACCTTTGTGGTTTTGTTATGTCTGTCCAATAGCTGGTATTCTTTTTCTAATCGTTGCGCTTCGATTTTGGAAACTAGGGGAAAGATACTACTGCTCCACTGGTAGTTAACATTAAACTATACTACTATATTGCTCCTTTATTTTAAGTGAGTAGGTGTTTAAAATTTGAAATAGCATGATATCATATTCGTTTAATAACTTATGGAATAATTTGTTTGTAGTTGCGCTTTAGCGCATGCAACGCCCAAACTTAGTGCAAGCGTTCATCCGAACATAATATGATTCGTCTGTTGCTGGTAGATGACCAAATCATCATTCGTCAAGGTCTAAAGAACCTGCTAGAATCAAGACCAGATTTACAAGTGGTTGGAGATGCTGAGAACGGTCAACGCGCTATTGAAGCGATGGAGACTCTGTACAAAACACCAATGCAACCTGATGTTGTGTTAATGGATGTTAGAATGCCTGTTATGGATGGTGTTGCAGCAACTCGACTGTTTGTTCAGCGATATCCAGAGGTGCGTGTTCTGGTGCTGACAACATTTGATGATGATGAATACGTTTCTCAAGCAATGCGCTATGGAGCCAGGGGATATCTTTTGAAACATACTCCACTTGAGGAGTTAGCAACAGCTATTCGAGCAGTCCACCAAGGTTACACTCATATGGGACCGGGACTGTTTGAGAAAGCTTTTTCTTCCCCTGATATTGCTGAACCCATACAGCCCGATATTCCACCAGAATTAGAAAGGCTTTCTCCACGAGAAAAAGAGGTATTGCGTTTAATTGCAGTGGGGTATAGCAACCGCGAAATTGCTCATGAACTTTATATATCAGAACGAACGGTTAGAAATCATGTGACAAGTATTTTGAGTCAGTTGAGTTTGCGCGATCGCACCCAAGCCGCCTTGTTTGCAAGTACATTTTTACCACAGTTGTAAATTCTTTTTGCAATTTTCACACAATGCTATTTCACCCCAATCATACGCCATATGATTGGTCAATCCAGTTAAGTAAAAGTTCCATCTTTGACGAAGAGAAATATACAAGTTAGCTCCTGCTTCTAAATCTGGTGCTGTTTCTATCCCCTCCTGTTTCAGTCTTTCCACCGCATCATAATACCGCTCTCGCCACACCTGCTCCAAATTGTCATTTGTCTGATTTGCACAAGCCTTCAATGAAAATAGGCGAGAAATTTCAATCAGTAATTGTAGACCACCACCCCATAATTCTGCTACCGCTGTAGAATCCACTAAGGCTTTGTGCTTTTTAGTATTTAATGCACTTTTAATTAAAGTCACTGTGTCCATTGCTAAAAAAAGTATTCGTGGCAAGGCATAATAATTTTGGTGAAAGCGGAAATAAAGCAGTGCTGGGTAGGAGTGCTGGGATTCTAGTAAATTTATCAAATCCCTTGCTAGCTGAGAAATATCTTGCTGAACACCACTCAGTTCCCCACTAGCCCCCAATCTCGCCAGTATTTCTGCTGCGTCCGCTGTACCTGCAGAGCGGTGGTGTAAGCTTAAAGCAAATGTGTTACGTCTGACAAGTGCGGTATACACTGACAAGAGGTAAGTAATTGTTAAAGTAAAAATTGAAAAACCAAGGGCTGACTGGAATATCATTAAAAACCGTTGGATATCGGTTTTTGGTGTCAAGTCACCTGTCCCAAGTGTTGTCAATGTGAACCCACTGTAGTAGAGTGCAGTGATAAAGTCAGTCGGTGTCTTTCCTTCACTTGCTTGGATAGCTGAACCTAACTGAGTCCAGACGATTAAGGCAAAGCCAACAATCAATAAGGATAACCACATCACCACAGTTATAATCATCAATGTTGGTCCACTGTGGGAGAGCAGTTTCTCTTTTTTTAGGGGAATATTGCACGCAACCCATCGAAAGAGTCCCCACAATCTTTGACCAAGGGGTAAACTGAGTATACTGGTGCCAAGGCTGGGAAATAATACAGTTAGGTAGATGTCTGTTAAGCAAAGAATGATTATTCCTACTCCTACCACGTATGCTAAAAATTTCATCTGTAGCTTTTGTTGACTATGAGATTCATTTTATTAGGAAATATGTTGTAGAAACTATGCGTGATTAGCAAATCAGTCGTTAGATGGAGTAAAGGAACCGCAGATGCACGCAGATGCACGCAGATAAATACGGAGAAGGCTGTATTAAATAAAAGTTAATGAATTCATCACAAATTCATTTTATCAAAAAATGTTTATTACCTTCCACTGTTGTCCGAGTACTTAAACCAATGGCTGTACCACAAACGCTGAACTGCATTTGCTATCATATTCGGGTAGCGGTCATTAGTTACAAGTTAAGGTCGGAAAGTATTTGTCAATTTTATCGACTGCCTTTTTAATGATTAAGTTTTATCAAAACTTGCAGATGGGATTGTCTGTAGCGGTGGCGCTCAACCAATCGCAATTCTGGCTCAGGGATATCACTGGGGCTGAACTTTGGCAATGAATTCAAGAAAAGAAGTTACCGCTAAGCCCCCAAGCGAGAGGATATACTATAGAAGAATCGCAGCTAACAGTAAGCTGTTTCAAGACTCCTTTAACTGGGCAGCATTCTGCGCTATCGGCATGTAAAATAGACAACAGGAGCGAAACGAAAACACCTTTAAAGTTAGTAAAGCTGATAGCTGAGAGCTGAACACTTACGAAGATTTTTAGTTTATGGTTTTTCTAGAGACAAACCCTCGCCGAGCGCAAATTTAAAGTTTTTTGAGAAATTGTGAGGTGGTACACCAACCATAAGTGCAGCCCCAGAAAGGATATGAATTTCTACATCCCTTTTTCGTTCAACAAACAAATGAGCATCTGGTAAGTGGCGGGGGGATAAAAAATGGACGGTTTGATTGGAGGAACCGCGCCAACCTTTGTTGTCGTCTAATTCAGGAATGTACTGCCCATCAATCAAAACATCAACTATTGTTAGAAGCTCATCAATGGCTGGCTCAGATTTTGCTTTGAGTTGTTCTAAAGTAAAACCTGTAAAGCAGATGATGGAAAGGTCACGCTGTTTGCGAATGTAGGTGAACAATTCATTCAACGCAGAAGCTTGAAGCATTGGTTCTCCCCCTGAAACAGTTAACCCTTCTATTTTGGGAGTCGATAGAATTGTTTCTGCAAGCTGAAATGGCTCAACCAGAGTCGCTTCCTCCTGGGGAATCCAGTTTGGAGAAACACAGTTCCGACAGCGAAAACAACAACCTTGTACCCAAACAACAAAGCGTTGACCGGGACCTAGAGTGTTGGTTGCAGGGCAAATTTCAGCAATGTTAAGTAGGGTCATGACCAAAAACAAAAACCTTCTTCTTTTTCAATTCTTCTTGTTTAGTTCGGGATACTGCTAGTTCTTGGTCTAGCTGCTCCAAGTTTTGTTGGATGTTCTGAATTAAGTTATCAACTTTCTGTTTATTAACAGGTAACCGCTGACTGATATCCTGATTAGCAAGATGATACGCGTGTAATTGGTCGCGGATATCTTGAATTTCTACCTGATATTTATCATTAGCCTCAACGATCGCTTGAAGTTCTTCCCAAAGTTGGCGATATTCTTGTTGGTGTTGGTGCAATTCAGCTTGAACATTACTTGTCACTTCTCCCAATAACGGTTTTTCGGATTGGATAATAGCAATGATTTCTTGAATCTGGGAGACATTGGTAGATTCCAAGCGCCGATGTCTGGATTGCAGGTATTCAATTTCACTCTTCAGAACAGCTTGCTGTTGCTTCAAGGAAAAAATTTGTTCTTCCACTACAGCTCGTTGTTGCTGCAATGTCGTTAACTCTTGGGTCTCAGGTTTTAAAGAGGCTTCTTTCTCTGCTATTTCTTTTCGTAAGGCTTCCATGTTCACAGGTTCTAGCAGCGATTGAATTTCTTCAAGTTCCTTTGCTTTTTGCTGTAGCTGAGTAAATTCGTCTCTACAATGGCGTAGTTCTTCCTCCTCGCTAAGAAGTGCGCCTGCTTGTGCTAGCAGCTGGGCTTTATCTTGCGCTGTATGATAGATAAGTTGAATACATTCGTTAATTCTTTGAGCGAGTTTTGGAGGAATTGGTGTTGTTGTCAAAACAGGGAGCCAGTTGTTTAAAATATCTAATTGGGTGTTGAGGGTTTGCCTGAGAGCGATCGCCCATGCACTCAAGGTATCAGTATCTGTATTGGCAACTGTTTTCAAAACTTCTGGCGAAAAAACCTTTTCCCAAAGCTTTATTCCCGCTTCACTCAATTGAAAGGGTAAGACAATAGTTTCAAAATCAAGCAGGCTTTCAGCTTGCTTGATTTCTTCGGCAATTTGAGTTATCTTCTTGATATCTTCCTGTAACATAGCAACGTTAAAAGCTCCTTAGCAAACTAACACCGACAACTCCATCTATTTATTCTTCAATAAGAACTAAACCTGGAAATATGTCAGCAATAATATTACCCAATGGGTATTCTAGCCTTTTTTTCTCTCGAATCTCTTCCATCACTAAATAAGCAACCTGGGAACTATCAACTCTCATACCTACTCTCCATTGGTCATTAGGAGAGTATCCATGCAGTTTGATTTTCTTTGGCAATCGATGTTCAATTTTTTTTCCTCTGGTCATAGGATCTATCCATAATGTAACAGTCACATCACCATCATTTTGAAAGGTTACTAAAGGCTGGATGTTGGCAAATCTAGGTTGTGCTAATTCAATCTGGTTAATACCTCCCTCAATAATGGATACAAATTTTTTCTCTTTATCTAAAGTTCGGGTGTTGATAGTATCAACAACAATTCCCAAAGTATGAATATATTTTTCTGTAGGATCGATTAATTGGTTAGCAATGAGACAGGCTCCATAGGAGATGGCATAAGCCCGATTTGTAATATTAAAACTTTTATCCAATCTACTGTCATTGTCCTCAATTCCTAAAACATCGGTAATAGCTTTCTGAACCAAGAGAAATTGGGAAAAACCACCTACTAGAAACACGCGATTTAATTGCTGATTTTCACGCTGTAAATACTCCTGAACTCGCTGAATCACTCTCTGAATCCCTTGCTTAATAGGAGCAAAGGCTTTATCCATGTCACTACAGGTTACGCTGTAGCCCGATTCAGTGGAAAACATTCCAAAATTTATGACCGTCTCGTCAGCAAAATCTTCTGGTAGTTTGACGTAATTATTGAGTTTGTTGCGTATCTTTTTATGCGAACTAATCTTGATTGTTTCAAACTCTCTTAGTAAGCGGGTAAATTCAGGGGTTTTTTCATCAAGGGATTTACCATGACGTTTGGTGTATGCCATATTTACACAGTAGCGATCAAAGGCTACTCCTGCTGACTCTAGCCCTTTATCGCCTTGACCGTCAAAATAAAGAACTTCAACTTTATTGTCTCCGTAAATTCGGCAGAGGCTGACGTCAAAAGTACCGCCTCCCATGTCACAAACTAATAAATTTCCTGTGAATGGGTTGTCTCGTTCCTGTTTTGCTTTTTGGTTGATTTCCCACGCGTAATAAGCTGCTGCTGCTACTGGTTCGCTAACCAACTGCATCAGTGGTAACTTGAGTTCTTCTACTATCAGCTTTTGTAGGCGTTCCCTTCCTAAATTGCAGATGTCACGCTGCCAAATTTCAGGTACTGAAACCACTAAACCATCAATCTTGCCTTTTTCACAACTAAAGCTATATTCGTTGTTAGAGGCAATGAGTAGTTCTCGCAAGTAATCTGCTGTAACACTCATGGGCGTGCGATCGCCGCGAAAGTAGTTGGAGAATTCTGATTCTGGTAGAGGTAGACGCATCTTAAAATTACTGTAGCATTCTGCCTTAGGGTCATGTAATGCTACATTGCGAGCAGCCGTACCGATTTCAATTAAGTCATCTGTATATGCGACAAATGATGGAATGTATTCATCTTTGTTCCCTAATGGATCGTATTTAAATACTTCCAGTCCCCCATAAGGATTAAGGAAAGAAATAATGGAGTTTGTGGTACCAAAGTCGAGACCAATTTTTAAGACTGACATAGTTACTCTTATTGGTAAAATAGGCTATCGTTTAACGGTTGAAGGATTCTTTGACTTTCTTAAGTTTTATCTCTTGAGTTGGCAAACTTTTTTACTTATATTATTCGTAATATAAATAATAGTTATGCAAACCAAAAAGAGATTTATACTTGATCGTCAATTTTTCAATCCCGTTGATTTTTATCATGTTTTTCTAAAACCTACTGGAGAAACTACGCATTTGATCGCTCGTTTTCCCGACCAGATACTATAAATTTATCTTATCAATGACTGACCTCTGCCTCTTACCCTGTGGGGGTACTCTTCCAGCATTTTAATTCATCCACTTCTAAAAACAGGAGAAAAATAGTTATTTTTTCAAAATCTCATAACTTAAAAATTTTTTACTCGCGACCTATATGTCAAAAAAATAACTTTATAAAAGTAAAATTACGTAAGAAACCTGGAAAATTCAAACCAACAAAGCGCATTTGTAGGCTTTTTTAGTGTAAAAGTATTCTGAGCTATTTCCAGGTTATCAGTTTGAAAGAAGAGCTAAGCAACTGTTCTTAAGTGCATAAGTTGATTTCACCGACACCTATTAACAATATGAAGGGTCAACATGGTTATTTGTAATATTCGCATACTACATATATACACTAACCTTACATGAGTACCGAACAAATGAGTTTTGCAAGTGGTTCTTCTATATGGGCTTTGCTCGTTGGCATTGACCAGTATCTGGTAGAGGGTAACTTGCGTGGTTGCGTCAACGATGTTGAAGCCATGCAGGTATTCCTCATCAACCAACTCAATGTTCCGGAAAACCATATCCGCATCCTGACTAACAAAGACGCAACTCGTCAGAACATCATTTATACCTTTAAAGAATTTCTGATCAACAACCCTGCTATTAAGTCCAACAACCAAATTCTCTTCCATTACAGTGGTCACGGTTCTCGAATGCGTGACCCTCATGGTGTGGAACCTGATGGATATTACGAAGCACTGGTTCCTCATGACAGCAGGACGCCTGATGTTTACGATATACCTGATAAAACTATTGCTGCATTGCTGGAGGAACTAGCAGCTAAAAAAGGCGATCGCAAACGTTTGTTCTTAGCTCCAGCTGGAGATTTATTCCGACTGCCCTTTGAAGTGTTGCCCACGGATGACGGACGGTATCTTATTGACGAATACTACATTAGTTATCTCAGTACTGGTCGCGATGTGCTGCGTTTTGAAGCACCAACCACTGGTCAGCCTACAGAGCCAATCGTGGCTGCTGACCCAGATTTCAATTTCGGAGATAGCGAAAGTATGATTGTGCCAGAAAATACAAAGCTTTTAGGACGACAGTCGCGTGACTTAGACCGAGGAAGGTGGCATTTCGGACACCTGCCTGGTACGCGCCAAGAGGGAGAGCAAATTGCTAAAATGCTGACAGTACAGCCTTGGGTGCAACAAGCCGTTTTGGAAACTCGCCTCAAGGCAAGCCGTTCACCGCGCATTTTGCATATTGCTACCCACGGCTTCTTCCTACCCGACCAAAAACGCGATCTCAACAAAGAGCAGTTTGGTTTGGAGACAATAGGCGGGATAAGCGAGAGCAGGATAGATCGATTGTTGGGGGCTAAACTGGAGAATCCCCTGTTACGTTCCGGCTTAGCGCTGGCGGGAGCGAATACTTGGCTCAAAGGCTCGGAGCTTCCACCGCAAGCAGAAGATGGCATTTTAACGGCAGAAGATGTTTCTGGCTTAGACCTGTTGGATACTGAATTGGTAGTGCTTTCGGCTTGCGAAACGGGTTTGGGTGAGGTGCATACGGCAGAAGGTGTCTTCGGACTGCGACGATCTTTCGTACTAGCTGGGGCGAAGACGCTAGTCATGAGCCTGTGGAAGGTGCCAGATAAACAAACTCAGGAGTTGATGGAGAAGTTTTACCGTCGAGTTTTAGAGGGGCGATCGCGTACAGATGCTTTGCGTGAGGCTCAGTTAGAAATGAAGGCAAAGTATCCCAATCCACTTTACTGGGGTGCTTTTATATGCCAAGGCGATCCCAAACCATTACAGAACAATGTAAGTAGTCGGACAGCAATAATTACACATTAAATTCTAGTCATGACAAGGGTTTCAGGTAAAATGTTTATGTAATTAATTTTGTCTGACTACTCATCAAACAGTCATAAAAATTTGAGTTTACTATCATCACGTTTGAGGTAGTACCACATAACAGAGACAGGGAATTTTATGTTCATTTGAAATTGACACAAGCTAAGAGTAATGCTACAGTTAGTATTAGGATTGTTATAAATTTTAGCCATTAAGCCTACTATCCTATAGATTTTTTAAATAGAAGCTGTCACCTAGTAAATATTTTAGAAAGTCTTAAGATTTTAATGCTTTATATTGGCTCAAAATAAATTAATTTTTACCTAGTACAACAAAGCAAAAAGAAAAAACTCTCAGAGAGTAAGCACAAACTATTTGAAATAGTGGCTGTATTTTGGTTTCCTTCTACTGGATGAGGTAATTGATAAAACAGAATATATGTACTCTAAACTCATGTAGAATGCATGCTAAGAATAGTTGAAGTTGGACACACAGGTGTTGGCAAAACAACATACATGGCATCAATGTATGGTGCTTTGCAGAACAAGATAGAAGGTTTTAGCCTGAGAGCTATTGATCGCAGTGACCACTCTCGGTTGCTTAAGATAGCAACAGCGATTCAACAAGGTAAATACCCCTCACCAACAGACCAAAGAAGTGAATATAACTTCTACTTACAGTATCAAGGTAAAGACATTTTTCGGTTCTGTTGGGCAGACTATAGAGGAGGGGCTATTCGTGAAACTCAAGACAGCGAACAAGCTCGGCTGTTGCTGCAAGACCTACGGGAAGCTGATGGTGTGTTAATGTTCTGTGATTGTCAGGCTTTGGCGCGTAGAGATCGTCGCACTAATCAAATAGGTAGAATGATTTCTTTAATGAACAATGCCTTACAAAATTTGGAACGTCCGTTAGCACTAGGCGTGGTTTTAACCAAAACTGACTTAGTGGAAGAAGTAAAAGGACTTGAAGAAATTATCCTAGAACCTTTTCAAGGATTGTTTCAAGCCATTGATGCAAACGATAAGATTGCAGCTACTATAATCCCTGTGGCTTGTGGTACAGAGTTATTAAATGTAGAAATCCCCGTTCTCTTTGCTCTCCTCGTTGGAGTTAATACTCAGGTTGCTCGTTTAAGTAAGGAAATGGATGAACACAAAAAAATGGCTGAATATTATGAAAGCCAAACCCATGGTATAGGAGGGTTTTTGCGTGAAGCATGGGATGAATTAGTGGGAAATACAACTTACAGAGAGATGGCTCAAAGTCGTTATGCACAAGTGCAAAGTAAATATAAGGAGTTGGAACCAATTATAGAGCCGGTCAAAGCTTTAAACAAATATTTGTGTCTAGATACATGATTTCAGGTTTTTCAGAGTTAGGCTGATCTCTATGTTACTCAGAACGTTGCCAGCTTAAAAGTAAAGAGGTAGCACCTATGTCTAGTTGGGCAGGAATCGTATACGGTCGAACTTATGAAGTTGATTTTCGCTTCATTACCGTTCCTCAAGACTTTACAAACGAAGATAGGGATTGGGCTGGAAGTTATATTCGAGTCACGACCCGTGCAGCAGAACAGCTTCCAGAAAATCCACGTTGGTCTCTCTTTAAAAACGAGGAACACTGTGTTGTAGGTGTAACTTGTATGCTAAGGGAATTACTTAGTCCTTTAAATGAAACTACCGAGCAATTTACTAAAGACAGCCAAGGTAGACCTCTGTACGTTTTTGTGGGATATGTAGCTAAAGCTGATGAGGCAGGAAATTTTCCGCCTATTCCACCTTATTCAGGCAAAAACCTTGAGTTGTTTAAGCAGTTGTGGTGGACATTTGTAGAAAGAAAATGGTTGGTTAAACCTTACGATACTGAAGGGAAGATGGCTACTCCCTCTTCTTACGAAGAGTTAACTGATTCATCACCTACAGCCATTCCAGATTTAGACAGAGATTATTACTCGCTTAATCAAATGTCTCACATTGCTGGTCTTTGGCCCGATGTAAATACCAGAGAGGGACTATGGACAGCAGTAACTCAACAAATTGCTGCCGATCCCCATGCTTCACTATCCCTTTGTCTTGGAGTAGCGACACGAAAGGATGTCCTGGAATCTCCAGTGCTCAATGCTACTGTTGCTGATGTCAGACAAAAGGAGTTAGTTGAAAAACCACTCATATCTCCTCAGCCAGAACTTCCAACAAGCCAAGGCGAACCTGTATTGAATGAACGCGTACCACGCGTACCACAACAAGTTGAACAACAACCACGAGAACGCAATGTTTCCAGAGAACACAGTCAATCTGGACGTAGAACAGTTCAAGTTTTGGGTGCCCTTGGTGGTGGAGTAGCGTTGGCTAAACTGGGTGGAATAGTGGGTAGAGTGGGTGGAATAGCTGGTCCTATCCCCGGAGCGGTGGGTTTTGCAGGTGGCGTTGTTGTTGGATGGTTTATAGCAAGTCTGTTAGATGAAGCAACTCGTGGGGAGATTTCTCAACGAACGGGTGAAGTGATTCACAATTGCTCAGAAGCAGTTTTTAATAGTCGGGAGCAAGAGCAACCTGATAGAAATTATAGATCGGGTGTCAGGAATCATGGAATGTCCCAGCCACAGGACAGTTCATACGGATTTAGAAGGAGGGATGAACAAACAAATTCTGAGAGTTCTAGTGATAATGATTCTACTTGGAATCTTTAACATATAGGATTTTGCAAACAGCTTTTGAGTTGTTTGCAAAGTTTTTACATGAATAGATAGACGCTCCTGAGTAAATGCATCAAGAAATATGAAAATTGTCATGCTTGGACATACTGGAGTTGGTAAAACAACTTACATGGCGTCATTGTATGGAGTCATGCAACAAAATGTGGAAGGATTTAGATTAAAAGCTGTTAATCAAGAAGACCACACTCGATGGTTAGAGTTGGCTGAGTCTATCCGAGTTGGGAAATATCCCTTGTCAACCGATCAAAGAAATGAGTATGCGTTTCATTTAAGATATAAAGGGACAAATGTTTTGCAATTTTCTTGGGCAGACTACCGAGGAGGAGCAATTCGTGAAACCCAGGATAGCGAACAAGCAAAACTTTTAATTCAGGATTTGAAAGCAGCTAATGGCATTATGTTATTCTGTGATTGTGATGCGCTCGCAAGAGGTAACACGCGCAGCAATCAAATTGGTAGAATGATTGTTTTAGCAAGTCATGCTTTACAAGATTTAGAAGAACCTATCTCCATAGGTATCATTTTGACAAAAGTTGATTTGGTAACAAAACTTACAGAAAAAGTCATCAATCCTTTCCAAGGACTCATTGATGCAATTAATGCTAGTGAATTAGTTACAGGTGGTATCATTCCTATTGCCTGTGGTACTCAACTTTGTAATGTACCCATGCCACTTTTGTTTGTTCTTCAATCAACTGTTTCTTCTCAGGCAAATTCCTTACGTCAATCCTTTGAAGACCATACCTCACAAGCCGAGTTTTATGAAAAAAGTAGCAAGGGTTTAGAAGGAATAGTTGATTGGATTTCAAGTAAAACTTCTGGGTTGCCAACTAATAAAGAAATGGCAGCCACTAAGAAAGAAAAAGCGATGGAGGCATTACGTGATTTTGAGACTATTAAAAAACCAGCAGAATCTTTGACAAAATACGTACAAAAACTTCCTTTGATTAAACCGGAGCGAAACTTAAGTCAGTATGTTGAAGAACTTTCACAGATTAAATTAGGAATTAGAACTGACTCGATTGGTAATCTAGATCCCTTCTCTGTCTTTAATAATTAAGTGTATTGAGGTACTTATGAGTAATGATGTCAAAATTACGATGTTAGGAACAACAGGAGCAGGTAAAACCTGTTATATGTTGGGGTTATATGCAGTTATGCAAATGGGTTTGCAGGGCTTTACACTGAGTGCAAAAGACCCAGATGTAGACCTAAAGCTTACAGATTTGTGGGAAAGGTTGATTGACACTACAGGTGAAGACCGTTGGCCACCACCAACACCTGACGATCCCCAAACTTATGCCTTCAATTTCAGTTATGGGCTGAAGCCACTGATTGCATTTGATTGGATGGATTACCGAGGCGGTGCGATGACAGATTCATCGACTGCCTCTGATGCCAGACAACTGAGAGAACGTCTAAAGGCATCTGATTGTGTTTTCTTATGTATATCAGGAGAGCATTTAAAAGAGCACCTGAGCGATGCTCAACTAGGTAATAAAGCTAGAAAAGCTAAAGTCAATAATATGACTACCTTTTTAGTTGAGTTGGGAGATATTATCAAACCTTCAGATCAAAAGCCTTTTCCAATTGTTATTACTATCACAAAGTATGACCTTTGTTTTGGTAGACCCAAGCAGGAATTAATGGCAGATATTAAGAAAATATTTGGACCATTATTTACTCCAGGTTCTGGTTGGTTAGTTATGATATGCCCAGTCAGTTTGGGGAAAGAACTTGGAGAAGACAGTGCAAGTGGGCATATCGACCCAAAGAATATGCACTTGCCATTGGTTTTTGCGCTATACTCTAGGTTTAGGGAGTATTTCTTATCAGAACAGAATCAACTGAGTGGAACTCGTGAGAGGCTAGCCAACCTAAAAGGTGGAAACTGGCTTCAAAGGTGGTGGAAAAGTGGAGACATTCAAGCAACAGAAGTTAATATTCAAGCTTCTCAAAGCAAGATAAATGAAATCCAACAAAGAATGGCATTACTTGCTCAAGAACTAACTAATGCTGAACTCTACCTTAGTGGTGAGGAAATAAAAATTGATGTCTGATTCAAAATGGGCTCCAATTGTATATGGTCGAACATATGAAGTCGATTTCCGCTTTATTGTGACACCAGAAGATTTTGAGGAAAAAGAACTAGAATGGGTAGCAAATTATATCCGTGTTACAACTCGTACTCCGGAAAAGCTGCCTAACAATCCGCGCTGGTTGTTATTAAAAAGCAGGCGGTATTGCTTAGTCGGTGTCACCTGCATGGTTAGGGAATTGATTGCTTCTACAAACTTTGAAGGGGCTGAAGATTTTACCCGAGACAGTCAAGGAAGACCACTTTATGTTTTTGTGGGGTATATAGCTCAGAAGTCTCCTGAAGCAGGTGTGTTGGATTGTCCTACCATCCCACCCATGGATTTAAGGTGTTTCGCCAAACTTTACGATTACGTGCGTCAAAGATGGTTAGAAAAATCTTATGATCTCAGTCGGCAAGAAGTTGAAAAGAGTTATAGAGTGCCTTATGTAGAAGAACTGGATGTTACAACTTTAAAAGAAGAAGCAGATGCCGAGTTTTCTCATGCGGAAACTGATATTACTTATTCCATATATCCTGAAAATTTAAACTATCTGGATAAAGAGAAGAACGAGGATGTAGTTTATATTTGGGGTATTGAAAACAATCAAAATCTTTGGCAAGCTGCTTCGCAATATAGTGGCTACCTGTCACTTTGTATTGGATTACCCAGTGAAAAAAACTTTTTAGAAGGACCTTTTTTGAATGGTACATCTCTTGATATTAAGGCTTTTAAACAACTTAATAAACGGGTAAACAAGGTCATTGATGCTGAGCAAAATGTTTCTCCAGTTGATAGACAAGCAGAATGCCAAAAAAATGAGGAAAGAGAACGGGCAAATCAATCTCGAAGTGTTAGAGTATCTCCAGATGAAGGGCTTAGAGAGCAGAGAAATCGAAAAGAAAATCCAGAGCCAGAACAAGTTAAAGGCTTTCAGGCATCATCTCATCAAATTCAAAAGAGAGAGGATCGTCATCAAAGCTTTCCAAAAAGGCAGTCAACAAGAAATGAAGAATCATTGGAACAAGGTACTTCCTCTGCATCTGCTCAATCATTTCTTAATTTTGTAGGAGAAATGGCATCAAATTTAGGAGATGCATTTTCGGCAGCATCAAAAGATAGAATCGAAGAAAAATTAAGACAAGTAGAAATTGCTCTAGAAGATGTATTTGTTAGTCTTGAAAAACAGCAAGACAGCTTGGGAAGAGCACAGGCAGATATAGCATGGCAGAAATGTAAGAAAGTTCGTGAGAGAGTGAAAGTATCTAAGTCACAATGTTTTTATAGAGATTATAAGAAAGCCGAAGAATTTGTTGATGAAGCAATAAATTTACTAAATGAAGTTAGAGATATTACTCAACAGCGCCATATAGACTTTAGACCTAAATCTGAAGTTACTGATACTACAACAGCGCCGAAAAAAGACGATCCTTTCAATCCTTTTTAAATGGGTGATATTTAAAGTTGGCGATCGCGTGTTAAAAGTTCAGTCAAAGAAAACAGAGAAAGAACTTAGGGATTTCCAAGAAATAAATTACCCTGGAATGTGGGACAGGCATCCTTGCCCGTCCTGTATAAGTGGCGGGCGGGAACGACCGTATCACAAGAAATTTTGGGAAGTTTTTCTATTTGGAAGTCCCTTAAAAGCATTTCAATTTCCAACCGCGCAAAAAGCAGCCCAATAGAAAGGGTCGTGAAAAGGTCGCTCGCTATCTACTGATAGCGGTTGCTTATCAATTATTGGAATTGCTTTACGTAGTGTTAATGTTAACTGGTGTTGTTCAATCCAATTTTTCAGTTGGTTTTTTGTAGCATCTCTCAACCAAAGTTGCGCTTGATTGAGAGCAACAGCTAAGGACAAACCTTGGTGTAGATTTTCGTAGAACTTAATCATTAAAATTGCAGTTGACAGATCGTTGACAGTCCAAAGAGAACTCACAACGCTAGAACTACCCGCATACAGAAAACCACTTGGTAAACTAATGTATTCATCGCTGGTGCTATTGGGGTCAGTCAAACCTGTTTCGCAGGCGGAGAGAGTAACAAGGCGGTTATGAGTCAAATTCAGTCCAAAGATTTCTGCTAAGGTAAGGCGTCCATCTTCTGATGACCCTTCTTCTTTCGCTAACAACAGGGCTGATTCTAAAGGTGATTTCAGGTTGAACTCCCCATGACAGGCAAAGTGCAGACAGTGGGATGATTGTAAGTTTTGATTAGTCTTAACAGCAGTTTCGGTGGCTTGCTGTTGAACTAATACTTGAGCAGAACCAAACATTGATTTGACAGTTTCGACTTCTAAGTTAGCGTACTTCAAGTTAGAGGAGGGATCTTGCAAAGCAAACAGCGATCGCAAATCGGACTTTTGTCGCTTTTGGTTAAGTTGTAGCAATTGACAGCTAGGGGCATAACGGACGCCACGTTCAAATTTGTCCAAAAGGCATTTATCTGGCTCTTTAGGTAAAGGCAAAGCATGAAGAGGTAACAAGTGCAACCAGAGACAGGGAATCAGAATCAACTGGTTGCACCCTTGTGGGAGTTGCGCTAGAACTTCACCAATATGAAGAATCTCCGCTAATTTACTCAACTGCTGCTGTCTGTTGCCATACCAGGAATATGTTTGGTATTTGTTCAGATACTGCACAAAATCTAATTCCGTCAATGCTTTCCAGTCCTCAGGTGTAGATTGTAAGACTGTGGGGTGCGGACTGTAGTGGGTAATGATAAAGCTTAGAATCTGATTTTTAGAAACGACAAACCACTCGATGATAGCTGTATCCTCATCTATCAAAGCTTGGATCTCCTTGAAGGTGATAGGTTGGACTTGTTGTGTTAACTTGAAATCGGGGTCTACTTGGTTGATTTTCTTCAGCAGGTGTTCCCGTTGCTGTTGCAAGTTCTTCAACTGCTGTTGCCAATACTCTAATGTGTTGCGAGATGTTTCTTGTGATTTCAAACTCTTAGCACTTTCTATTTGTCGCTGTATGGTTGGAATTTCCTGCCTTAGGTAATCTAGCTTACGGCACATATTGTCGTAATCGCTTAGGTTGGGGAACAGGTCAGATTTAGGGTAGAGGTTTTTAGCGGCTACGAGTTCTACCAAATTGCGGGCTTTGCTGCGCTCAACGTATTCTATTGCTTGGGCATAATATTGTGGTTCAGCTTGAGCCAGTTCTAGACAAACTTTTACCATGCTCTGGTAAAGATAGTTCCATTGTTCAGCAAGTTTTCTCTTGTCTTCTTCTATTCCAGAACCTAATAGGATCTCACCACGCTCAGATTCTACGGTATCAATGGCGGCGGCAAAGGCATTGTAAGTGTTGTGGAATTGTCGGGCATCCTGGTAGGCAAGACCAAGGTTGAATAAAGTTTGAGCATGATTTTGGGGAAATGCTTCACGGGTGCGGATTGACAAAGCTAATTTGTAAGCCCTGATTGCCTGTTCTAGATTCTCTAGCTTCTCCCCCCGAATACGAGCGTGGTATGCATTGCCCAAATTATTTTTGGTATTTGCCCAGTCGGATGGGAAGCCCTTGTCAGTGTATATCTCTAAAGCAGCATTGAAGAAGTCAATAGCAGCTTCTAAATTCTCTTCTTTGCTTCCCCAGTTCCGGTGGTAGTAAGCCTCGCCTAAATTGTTTTGAGTATTTGCCCAATCGGATGGAAAATTTTGTTTAGTGTATATTTTTAGAGCATCTTTGAAACAGTCAATCGCAGTTTCTAAATTGTCTGCTCGTTGTCCTTGTATACGCTCCCGGTACGCAACGCCCAAATTCACTTGAGCGCTAGCACATTTTTTAAGTATATTTTGACTAGTATACACCTCCAAAGCAGCTGAAATATAGTTAATGGCAGCTTCTAAATTGTCTTTCCTTTCCTCCCGAGTGCGCTTTAAGTAAGCATGACATAAGTTTTGGTGAATATCTGCCCATGTTTCAGGGAAGTTTTGGCGGGTATATACCTTTAAAGCTTTATGAAAACAGGTAATAGCGTTTTCCAAATTTTCTGCCGTTTCACCCATAATGCGGTAGTTGTATACAACACCCAAATTGGTATGAATCCTAGCCCATTCCTCGGGAGAATTTTCGCAAGTGAATACTTCCAAGGCATCTTTGTAACAACTAATAGCGGCTTCCAAATTTTCAGCCTTCTCTCCCTGGATTCGATCTTTATAGGCAATGCCTAGATTAGTTTTAATATTTGCCCAGTTTTTTGGAGAGGCTTCTCGAACGTGAATCTTTAAGGCAGCATTAAAACAACCAATAGCTATTTCCAAGTTTTCTGCTTGATTTCCGCGAATACGTTGAGCGTAAGCAATACCAAGATTATATTGAATACTGGTCCACATTTTAGGATCAGTTTGACAACTATATACTTTTAATGAGTTATTAAAACAGTTAATGGCGATTTCCACATTTTCTGCTATCTTTCCCCAAACTTGTTGTTCTAAGTAAGTAAGCCCCAGATTGTTTTGGATTCCTGCCCAGTCTTGAGGGTAAAATTCGTAGGTAAGAACTTTAGCACATATCTCATACCCCGTGATAATAATTTTCACTTTATTAGACTGGTTAGCAAACGGGAATTTCTTAATTAAATCGCAAAACAGCCATATATGTCTCGCTACGTTTTGTACTTGCTCTGGCTTTGCTTGAGACAACATAATATATGCATAGGTATCTAGCCATTCAGCAAAGTTATCATTCAGTTTTTCTTGGTTTGCTTCCATTAGTAAAGACACGACTTGCCAATCGCCGTTACTTTTTTCGATTTCTCTAAATAACAGCGAAAGGAAGGTGAGTGGGTGGCTTGGTTGCGACAATCCCAATTCCTCAGCTAGCAAACGAGCTAAGTTTTTTAAAAAAGCGGCAGCTTTGGCAGAATCTTGGTCACGTCTTTGTGATAACTCCTCTGCTGTTTGTTCTATGAGATCAACCAATCCAGCATCGCACAATTCCTTATTGTTATTCAGAATCAGACTCGTTTCCTCTGGGCTAGAACAACTTAGCAACATTTGAATCAAACTTTGATAAGCTTGATGTCTTTTTAGTTTCATCTTAACCTCCATCTTGATACACACATCTAATATAAGATGGAGAGGAAAACGGGGTAATTTTGTGCTAATTTTCCGAGCCAAAACTTGCCAATACGTGTTTTCTCTCCCCGAAACACAAATTTAGACTAATGGACTAGTAAGCCTCCTAACTTATTGTGCTGTCAAATTGATTGTGACCTGTTTTGTAGTCCACTCCTGATTCGGATCGATAACAACTTTTGCAGCACGCTTATTAGTAGGTGGCTTATCCACATCAGCACCGATCGCAGCAAGAAGTTGTTCCAGTGGACTGTCTCCTCCACGAGATCCCGCTCTACTTGTGATTTCTTCATCAAGAGAAGGTAACTCCAACCAACTAAAGTCAGCCGCACCCACCATTGCAAAAACTTTGAGAACTTCTTCTACACTCTCGTAACCATCGCGATCGGGAATAACCAATTGGAGCGGAATTTCCAGCTGTTCGCCTGACTGCAACTGGTAAAATTGCTGCCCTATTCCTAAGATTTCTATTTGAGAAATAGCCCACGTTGGCTCTATATCTAGTACGACAATATTGAGATTTAAGCGCGATACATTCTTAATTCGTAATAATACATATCCTCCAGATACTATTCTAGGTTTTTTAGGATCGGGGAATGGTTGCGGATTCGGGGGCATTCCTGGTTGCCAGTTTTCTTGCATGAGTAATTCAACCTCAAGTCCATTTGTTAGATATGACGAGGGGTTGTCCAGCTCCCGAACTGCTTGATACTTTGCAAGGTGAACTAGACGTTGTACGACTTTAAGAGCAGCATCAGGAGTTCCAATTTCTATTGGTGGTCGTAAGTTTTGAATTGGTGTTCCAACACAAATCTCATACTCACCTTCTCTATTAATAGCAACTTGGTAGTCAGCTGTTTGGTTGTCATCCGAGACTAACTTCAGCCAACCACTTTCTTTTATCGCCTCCTCAACTGCCTGCAGTGCTTTATCTTGCTTATCCACTAGCTCTGAAGGCAATTCATTGTCCTTTTGACCTGCCTGTTTTTTAAATAAACGAACTTCTCGAACTAAATTAATAGGAGCCGATCGCATCACTGCTTGAGCGCCCATTTCGATTTTTCCTCTACCCAAGTTCTCAGTCACTTCAGCCCATGCATCAGCTGCATTAACTTGCTTGACTTCAACAATAGCGAGGATGTCCTCCTTGTTTGTGAAGTCCCTAGCCCCAACTGGATATATCGCAAACAGCGCACCTACGCCAAGACCATTTACCAAACCCGCGTTCAACCGGACTCGCTTGGGTACTGCATTTTGTTCAACGATCTCAAGCACATTGACTGCGTACTGTTGTTGTAGGCGATCGCTCCCAAAAACAGAACGGTTACTTTCCCCTATTAACATAGGTATCTGCTTTTGTGGAAACCTGCTTTGAATTTTGGCACTCACGCGATCATAAAGTGATTTGTAAGTTAATGCTGAAACGCTACTTTTGAGAGTGTCTATCATCCAGTAGGTCAGCGCTCCATGCTTCTGCTTACCATCAACATTATATTCATGGGCAGACTCGCTAGGACGACAAGCAGCCAATAAAACATACTCCCTATTTTTTTCTATTGACTGCGGGAGCCATTCCCCTAAAGTACTGTTGGTGTTTGCTCCTTGTGTTAACAAACGCCAGTTTTGAATCAATTGCTCATAGGATGCTACTAAGCTATCTTGAGAGCGTGGTGTATCGTCAACAGATCCATCCTCTGGTCCACGAATGCCAAAGTCGTCTCCTCGTGTTGCTCCTCCTGAGTGACAACTGTCTAAAACAACCGCGACGATTAACCCTTTATCTGTCATCCTTTTGATAAGGGTTGCTATCTCAACATCACGTAGATAGCGACCTTGCGACTCACCAATATCCATTGGTACAATCGCCTCATCTAAATGGTCTTGCTTGATTTCTGGGTAAATGGTTGTTGCGAATGCCCCATGACCGGAATAATGTATGTAGACTTGACTTCCAGAAGAAGCTTCTTGAGTTATTTTGTCAAACGCCTTCACGATATTCTCGTAAGTCGGCAAAGGTTCGTTGGTATTATTGGGATTAGATGCATCAGGATTCGGAGCTAATAGCTTGTAAATCTGTAGCGTATTTTGTTTTTGGACATTTTGCAAATAATCTTCTACGAGAGTAATGTCTCGCACGCATCCATTAAGATTTGCGAACTTTGGACTTGACAGATAGTTGTCAATCCCTATTAGCAACGCATAAAAGTTTTGTGTTGGGTTTATGTGATTAGTCATTATTGCCTATAAGAGCTAAACTTTCCCTATTCATATATAGCGATCGTTATCATTAACTTATGCACAACTCTACTTTGCGATGTTCGCAATACTGGGTGTAGTCAAAAGCGATCGGTTCTCAGGCTACCGATTGTGATTTTCTCGACACTACCGTCTAAGATTAAGGCGAAAGCTGCTTTATTATCTGCCGTTTTTAAAGATGTCTTTTTGAATACCATCATTGTTTTTTACACTTAAGAATCAATACAGCCAATCAAATTTTTCTATTAATGAAAATATAAAAGCTTTCCGGAATATTCATTTTCCAGTGTGAAGTTGCTTGTAACAACCAATTTTGGTTTAATATCAAATCCGTTTGTATCGGAATTATTTCCCTTTCCTCTCTTTTTGTGCTTTCTACGCCTAATAAGGTTTTTAAATCATTCAGATGCTACCAGATTTGATATAGGGCTTGGTACTACTTAAAACATCATTGTCATGTCATCTATACATTTGAGGAAAAACAACAATGAGTATTTGGAGTTACAAGAGAAACAATTTTGACCGGGATTTAGCAGTTATCATTGGAATTAATAACTATCAAAAGGGTATTCACCCCCTAAAAAGTGCTGTTAATGATGCTACAGAAATTGCCAAAATATTGGAGGAAGACTATGAATATAAAGAAGTAATTAAGTTATTTCCTCCTTATGGCGAAGCAACTTTAGAAGAAATCAAAAAATTACTCTTTGAGACACTTCCTAAAAAACTTCAAAAACCACATGAAGGAAATCGCTTACTTTTTTACTTTGCTGGTCACGGTATAGCACGTAATGCAGAAGATGGTCCTGCTGGTTATTTGATTCCTCAAGATGCATCTGTAGGAGAACTAACAACTTTTCTTGCTATGACCGATCTGCACAATGCTCTTTCCACGCTAAATTGTCACCATTTATTAGTCATTTTGGATTGTTGTTTCGCTGGTACATTTCGTTGGTCAAACGGCAGACAGGCAGTTCCAATTTTAGAAACAGTTCATAGAGAACATTATTACCATTTTATTAAAAATTCGGCTTGGCAAGTTATTACTTCTGCTGCACACAACCAACAAGCAATGGATTTGTTAACAAATGAACAGCGTGAAATTTCTGAAGGGTACGTTTTACATTCACCTTTCGCTAAGGCTCTCATTGAAGGGTTGCAAGGGCAAGCAGATTTGAATAAGGATGGTGTTATTGTTGCTCCAGAACTTTATCTCTATCTACGCGAACGCTTAATAGAAAAAAATGGTAAAGAACTTCAAACACCAGGTTTGTGGCCTTTGCGATCAGAGGATATAGGAGAGTATATTTTTACCAAAAAAGGTTTTCAACCAAATCAGCTAAAAAATGCACCTCCTCTTGATGAAAACCATAATCCATATAGAGGATTGAAACCATTTGAAGAAAGGCACAAACACTTCTTCTTTGGTAGAGATAACCTAATCAAAGAATTATTAAATCGTCTAGACTTCCATCAATTTATTGCAGTTACAGGGACTTCAGGTTCTGGTAAATCTAGTCTCGTAAAAGCTGGATTAATTCCTCGTTTACGTAAGAATTCTCAATGGTATGTTCTTGAACCAGTACGTCCGGGAAATTCTCCTTTTATGGCTTTGGCAAGAGCAGTTCTCCCGCTCTCAGATGCCTCATTAATCGATCAGCTAGTTGAAGTTGAGTTTTTAGAGAGGATTTTTAAATCTAAAAAAGAGCAAGCGCCAGGTAAATCATCTCAAGGTGAAGAAATAAATTCAGCAGAAGCGCTCCAAGAAGCTAAAGAATTTTCAAAGCTTGCTGAACTATGGATAGATGCGGTTCCTGGAGCTAAACTGTTGCTAATTATTGATTATTTCTCAACCCTCAAAAAATTATGTCAGAAACTTAGTTGTTCCTCAGAAGAGTTTCAACACTTATCAAAGCTCCAAGAAATGATTCAAAATAGTTTGAATTATTTGAATAAAAATTTAGCAAAAGATGCAGAATTTTTCCAAAAAATTGTTGCTACTTGGACTCAAGATAATGCTAAAGATAAGGTGTTATTAGTCATCGATCAATTTGAGGAATTAATTACCCTAAGTAAGAGAAGCCAGAATGATGACAACAAGCAAGAGCAAAAACAATGGGAGGTTTTTTTAGAAAGATTGAATGCAACAATGATTGCCCATCCCGAACAGTTCAAAGTTGTCATCACTGTGCGATCTGATTTTGAATTTCGTTTTCTGGACTCAGCGATCGGATCTTACTGGAAACAAGATGGTGCTCGGTTTTCAGTGCGAGCTATGAGTTCCGATGAGTTAAAGCAAGCTATTGAAGGACCCGCCCTCAAACAAGCATTGTACTTTGAGCCTCCCACTCTAGTCAGTGCGCTAATCGATGAGGTAGGACAGATGCCTGGGTCTTTGCCACTACTATCATTCACACTCTCGGAACTTTACATTGAGTTACACAAAAAGTGGCAGAATCAAAAACATACTGGGCGAGCATTGACAGAAGGAGATTACAAGAAACTTGGAGGAATTGTTGCAGCCTTAACAAAACGTGCTACTCAGGAGTATGAATCGTCGGAATTAGATGATGCTCATAGGGGTATTATTAAGCGGCTGATGTTGCGGATGGTAGCAATTGACGGTACGGAAGTAACACGAAGACGGGTACCGATATCTGAATTAAATTACGCAAACGAACAAGAAAACATCATGATAGATGAAATTATTGGACGTTTTGTTAAAGCTCGCCTGCTTGTAAGAGGACAAGAAGAAGGTAAAGATTTTGTAGAGCCAGCCCATGACTATTTACTCCACGGATGGAACAAGTTACAGGAGTGGATCGAACAGGAGCGAGAAAATTTACTATTGCGACAGCGCTTAACACTGGTGGCTAATGACTGGCATCAACGTCAAGGTGCTCTTTGGACAGAAGAAGAAGGTCGTCTTCTTCAATTAAAAGAAGTTATCAAATCTAATAATAATTGGTTAAATAAAGTAGAGACTGATTTTGTCCGGGAAAGTATTGAAGAAAGGCGGAAGAGACTTGAAGAAAATGAACAGCAACGAGATGAGGCAATGCAAGGTCAAGTCAGTGCCTTAAGTGCTTTATCTGAAGCTCGTTTTCCAGACGATCAACTAGGAGCATTGATACATATTTTGAAGGCTGGTAGAATACTTCAACAGCTGATAAAGTCAAGCTCTCCCTGGGTACAAGAAGATATTCGTCTCCGCACTGAGGTAGTCCTTCGTCAAATCCTTTCAAAAGTGAAAGAATTTAATCGTTTGGAAGACAATGATATACCTGGTCAAATTCAAACATTAGCCTTCACTACTTCTAATGAATTAGTTTTTATAGAGCAGGGAAGACTTTTAAGTTTGAATTCTATTTACCCCCAAGAACTAATTTTGATGGAGAGTATTGTTCCTGTACAAAATCGACCAATAATCAAATTCTGGCAGTTAGATGGTCGTTTAGAAAATGGCGGATTACTAGAGTATCCTCTAGCAACATGGAATCCTGTGAGCCGAACCCTCGCTCACTTCATTTATAGATCCTCGCAACCTCAAGAAAAGCGAAAGCCAAATGCTATCAGACTTATCAGCCTTGAAGGTACAGAAGTCATTCTCCAAAGCGACGAACGTGATCACTTAATGAAATTCGCTTTTAGTCCCAACGGAGAGCTTGTTGCTTCAGGAGGTTGGTTTGGGCAGTTATACCTATGGGACAAAGACGGAAGGACTATAAAAAGCGAGCAAATTGGTGGGGGTTCCATAAATGCTATAGATTTTAGCTCCAATGGCGAAATGTTTGTCACAGGAAGTAATGATGGGAATATCCGGTTCTGGAATCAACAAGGTGAGTTCATCAAAACCATAGAAAGAGCGCATAAAGATGTGATTTGGGATATCAGCTTCAGCCCTGATGGCGAAACGCTGGCGTCAGTAAGTACAGACACAACAGTTAAAATTTGGAAAACGGATGGGACTTTACTAACAACTCTAAATGGGCATAGGGATATAGTTCGTGCGCTTTGTTTTAGTTCTGACGGCAACACACTTGCTTCTGCTGATGATGCTGGAACCGTTAGGCTTTGGAAACCAAACGGTGCTAAGCTACAGAGTTTGAGCGATCATCACACTGGCTCGGTTTACGCAGTACGCTTCAGTCCAGATGGTCAAAAGATTGCTACCGCAAGTGGGCAGGGGCAATTGATTTTATCAAGACGAGATGGTAGGCTGCTGAGAATCTGGGAAAAAGGACAAGCACATCATGGACCTATTACCGCACTAAATTTCAGCCCCAACGGTAAAATGCTCGTAACTGCTGCTGCCGATAGAGAAGTCAAACTTTGGAAATTAGATGGGACAGATTTACAAGATGTAACACGACATAATTTAGGACAGCATACAGGTCAGATTGATCTGCCAGAGATACTCGCAGTTAGTTTTGGTCAAGATAACAAAACAATTTTGCTTGGAGGTGGAAATTCTCAGGAGAATTACGGAGTGCTAGAGCTTTGCGATTCTGAAACTATGTCGTGCAGAACAATTGCAAAGTATAATTGTCCCGTGCGAACAGTTAGTTTCAGTCCCAACGGTCAATTTTTTGCCTTAGGTAAGGTAGATGGAAGTGTTGAATTTTGGAAAAAGGTAGATGATGGCTTCCGTCCTGTAGGAAACCTCAAGGGGCATCAATATGCAGTAATGGCACTTTGTTTTAGTCCAGATGGTCAGTTTCTGGCGACAGGAAGTGCAGATACAACGGTTAACTTATGGCAAATAGATAATATTTGGGACGATGCTGCAACCAAAACTGTGACTCTAAAAAATTGTTTTCCTGTCCACACAGACGTAGTTTCCGCTATTCGCTTCAGTCCAAACAGTCAACTCATTGCCACTGCTAGTTATGACAAAACAGTGAAGCTTTGGCATTTAGATGGAACTTTGTACAAAACTTTACACGGTCATAATGACCGGGTTGTAGCATTAGACTTTAGTCCTGAAGGTCAGATTCTTGCTTCAGCAAGTAATGATAAGACAGCCATTCTCTGGAATTTGAGCTTAGAATTAGGGCTAGACCAACTCATTAGCTACGGATTTTCTTGGATATCGGGTTACCTCAGGAATAATCCCAGTGTAAGTCAGGAAGATCGCAAATTACTTCAGGCTAAAGAATTTCCCACTTTAAAATATGAGTCCCAGAAGTTGTATGAGGCATAGCGATCTGAGTCTAAAAATAGACTGTGCTTATGGTACAATGTTTATTGAAAAAATCAGCGTCGATCTGGGGAAATAAGCTAATCAATTAAAAAATTTAGAATGAGAAAAATTTTACCTGTGTGTGGCGTTTCTACTGCCATGAATTTCTTACAGGTTTTTACATAAACAAAGACCTTTGCTACTACCCTGTTGGTGCAACAACGGGAAGAAATAGCTATCTTTTATAGGATACAGCCTTTTTTCTATTTTGTACCGAATAGAAAAAAGCCTTACCAGTAGGTATCTTTGAGTTTTTCTTTGATTGGATGTGCAGCTTGTAAATTTATGCAAAATCACTATTTGCCTGATTCCTGGTAAGTGACAATTAAAAGGACCTATCTCCCCAACCAAGGTAATACAATAGTTATTCCAAGCCTCCAAATGAGTAATAATCAGCGAGTCAAAACAATTTTGCTCATGGCAGTGAACCCGAGAAATACTCCTCAGCTACGGCTTGATGAAGAGGTGAGGGATATTGTGGAGGCATTGCAACGAGCTCCCAAGCGAGAGCAGTTCAAGCTACAGGTGAGGTGGGCAGTACGTTTAAAAGACTTTTATCGAGCAATGCTAGACACTCAACCCCAAATTGTTCATTTCTGTGGACATGGCGCAGGAGTTGATGGTCTTGTCTTGGAGGATGAAACAGGTCAAGCAGAATTGTTGCAGGCAGAGACGCTCTCCAGTATTTTTGAACCATTCGCTATAAAGGGAGTAGAGTGTGTACTGCTAAATGGTTGCTACTCTAAATTACAGGCAGAGGCAATTAGCCAATATGTCAACTATGCGATTGGCATGAATTGTACAATTGGGGATAGAGCAGCTATAAATTTTGCTGTAGCTTTTTACGATGCCTTGGGTTCTGGAGAGGAGATAGAATTTGCTTTCAAACTAGGTCGCTCTCAATTGGTTGGTTTAAAAAAATATGAAATACCAGTACTCATAAAAAAACCAACAATCACTCAAGCTAAGCCAAGCTTCATTTCTTTTAAAGAATACAATAGCCTCTCCGTAAAAGGCGGCTTGGATGCACTAAAAGAACTAATGACAGTGCCTGAGGTACGCGATGCTGTAGTTGCTTTTCGCAATGACTTTCAGACAGTATGTGAACAAATCGGTGTATTGGGTAATTACAAAGATTTACACGATCGATTGCATCAACTAGAGTTTCTATGTTACGGCGTTATCCTCCAAGAAGCAAAACGATTTCCAAATGATGATACAGCTTTATATAATCTTATGGAATATCAGATAACACTTGAGCGTATTGTGGACCAAGTGCGAGAGGTGGCGATTCAAAGGATGCTGGCTTCCGATCAAACAACGTGGGTAAAGGATCTTGAGCTTGCACATGAAGAACTTCAAGGGGCGATTAAGAACTCCAACACGCGGCAGCTCGAGAAATCTGTCTGGCTCATCAATCGAGTCCTTGCTATACAGCCCTCGCGAATTAATACCAGCTTGAATACAGCAGCACGCTCTTTGAGGCTGCCTGCCTTAGTGAAGGCAATGAGCGGATTGGGAAATCAATTGCAAAATTCTCAGCTTGAACAAAAGAAAACCAGTCAGTTTCAAGAAGGTGTTAATGCACTCGTTACCCTTAGTGATGCTTTAACCGTTCTTGTCAAGAATCACAACGACTGGCAGGAGATGGATCTAGAACTACGCCGTATAGAAGCCAATTTTGAAAGGGATGCTTTTGAATTAGAAATGTCTTGGCCTCATTTGAAAGCAATGGCAGAATCACTGTGTGGCAGTAATATAGAAGAATGGGCATTATCATTCCAAAAAGATGGTGATAATTTGGATAAAGCAATCGCAGCACAAGATCCTGTCAAAGTAAAAAGATTATTCCGCTGTTACCGTAGACGTGCTGGGGAGCGCTTTTACCGTATTGACATGGAACTAAAGCGATTGTGTGGCAATTTGCGAATAGTCGGTGAACCACTAGCTTCTATTGTAATGATGATTTCATGACTAACTCTAGCATTTCTCCTCGTGCTGACGAAACCATACGTCGCTTTCCCTCTTTGGCATCTCTACGAATGTTTCATAGTGAGCTTCTCAAGCATTACCGCGAGATTGGTAATACACCAGAGTTGCTTTCCGAGGTGGAAAAATTTATTTGTAGAGGAAGAGAAACAGGTGCGTTGTTAGATACCGACGAAGACCGATGGGCAAGCCAAAGTTTATTAGATTACTGGACAGCTATATTGTACCGCGCAGGCAGGGAACCACCTGATGCCACCTTAGTTGAATTTGACCCTGCACTAGCCCCAGAGCTGGATGATACTCTATGTCCTTATCTAGGGTTAGAAGCGTTTAGAGAAAAAAACAACAGACTTTTTTATGGACGCCAACATTTTTTAGAAAAATTGGTTGATCACCTTAGGGAAAGCCGTTTATTGGCTGTGGTTGGTTCTTCCGGCAGCGGTAAGTCATCATTGGTATTAGGTGGACTTATGCCAAGCTTAAAAGCTGGTGCGTTGCCGAGTAGTGAGAACTGGCACTACTACGATGCAATGGTTCCGGGGAGTAACCCATTGGCAAATTTAACACAACTTTTCCGCCCTCAAGATGTTGAAGTGAGTACTTGGGTAGAGCAACGAAAGCAACAGAGTGAGCAATTTCTCCAAAACCCGAACCATTTAACTCAATTACTTAACCATGCAGATGGTCTACCTTCAGTGTTAGTAATAGACCAATTTGAGGAGGTGTTTACCCTTTGCCTAGATGAAGCGAAACGTCATGCCTTTATCAATAACCTTTTAGGGGTGATTCAGTTGCCAGACGTCTCTCACCGAGTTATCCTCACCATACGCACCGACTTTGAAAGTCACTTCACTAAAATAGATACCCTCAATGATGTTTTTAAGGAAGCCAAAGTGTACGTTACGCCTTTAAATGCAGGTGAATTGCGTGATACAATTGAAAAGCCAGCCGAGTTAGTCGGTTTGAAGTTTGAAGAAGGATTGGTTGACAAACTTATCCAAGATATTTTGGGAGAACCGGCTGCTCTACCGCTATTGCAGTTTACTTTGTTAAAGCTTTGGGAGAGTCGAGAGCGGAATCGCGTCACCCAAAAAGCTTACAAAAAACTCGGAGGCGGTCGCCTTGCTCTCTCCAATAGTGCTGATGAATTATATAAGAATCTAATTCCTGAAGATCAGGTAACTTGTAAGCGCATCCTCCTGAAAATGGTACGACCGACGCAGGGATTGGAAGTTACTAGCAGTCGTATTTCTCTTAAGGAGTTGTCCCAGATCGCAGAAGCTAGCGATCGCGTCAACCGAGTTCTGAATAAGTTAATTAAAGCTCGATTAGTCCGCAAGACTAAAGGCGATACCCCAAATGACACCCAAGTTGAAGTAGCCCATGAAGCCTTGATTCGCAACTGGCCTCAATTAGTAGAATGGTTAGATTATGAGCGAGTTAACCTACGCCAGCGATTGCGTTTGACAGCGGCAGCAGAACAGTGGGAAGAAAGGAGTCGAGATAAAAGTGCTTTATGGACAGGCTCTTTGCTTGAGGAAGCACGACAATATGACGATCTAAATAATTTAGAAACAGATTTTGTCAAACAGAGCATTGAGATGAGGCGCAAGACAATTGAGGAAACCGAGAAGCAACGAGACGAAGCGCTGCAATGGCAAGTCACTGCCTTAGCAGCTTTATCCGAAACTCGTTTTCCAGACGATCAACTAGGAGCATTGATACACATTTTGAAGGCTGGTAGAATATTTCAACAGCTGATAAAGTCAAGCTCACCTTGGGTACAAGAAGATATTCGTCTCCGCACTGAGGTAGTCCTTCGTCAAATCCTTTCAAAAGTGAAAGAATTTAATCGTTTGGAAGACAATGATATACCTGGTCAAATTCAAACATTAGCCTTCACTACTTCTAATGAATTAGTTTTTATAGAGCAGGGAAGACTTTTAAGTTTGAATTCTATTTACCCCCAAGAACTAATTTTGATGGAGAGTATTGTTCCTGTACAAAATCGACCAATAATCAAATTCTGGCAGTTAGATGGTCGTTTAGAAAATGGCGGATTACTAGAGTATCCTCTAGCAACATGGAATCCTGTGAGCCGAACCCTCGCTCACTTCATTTATAGATCCTCGCAACCTCAAGAAAAGCGAAAGCCAAATGCTATCAGACTTATCAGCCTTGAAGGTACAGAAGTCATTCTCCAAAGCGACGAACGTGATAACTTAATGACATTCGCTTTTAGTCCTAACGGACAACTGATTGCCTCAGGTGGTTGGTTTGGGCAATTATACCTGTGGGACAAAGACGGAAACATTATAAAAAGCGAGCAAATTGGTGGGGGTTCCATAAATGCTATAGATTTTAGCCCCAATAGCGAGATGTTTGTCACAGGAAGTAATGATGGGAACATCCGGTTCTGGAATCAACAAGGTGAGTTAATCAAAACCATAGGAAGATCTCATAAAGATGTGATTTGGGATATCAGGTTCAGCCCTGATGGTGAAACTCTAGCTTCAGTAAGTACGGACACAACAGTTAAAATTTGGAAGACGGATGGGACTTTACTAACAACTCTAAATGGGCATAGGGATATAGTTCGTGCCGTTTGTTTCAGTTCTGACGGTAAGACACTTGCTTCGGCTGATGATACCGGAACTGTTAGGCTTTGGAAACCAAACGGTACCGTGCTACAGAGTTTGAGCGATCATCATACTGGCTCGGTGTATGCAGTCCGCTTCAGCCCCAACGGTCAAATGATTGCTACCACAAGTGGGCAAGGGCAATTGTTACTTTGGAGACGAGATGGTAGATTGTTGAGAATCTGGGAGAAAGGACAAGCACATCATGGGCCTGTGACCGCATTAGATTTCAGCCCCAACGGTAAAATGTTTGTAACTGCTGCTGCCGATAGAGAAGTCAAACTTTGGAAATTAGATGGGACAGATTTACAAGATGTAACACGACATAATTTAGGACAGCATACAGGTCAGATTGATCTGCCAGAGATACTCGCAGTTAGTTTTGGTCAAGATAACAAAACAATTTTGCTTGGAGGTGGAAATTCTCAGGAGAATTACGGAGTGCTAGAGCTTTGCGATTCTGAAACTATGTCGTGCAGAACGATCGCAAAGTATGATTGTGGCGTGCTAACCGTTAGTTTCAGTCCCAACGGTCAATTGTTTGCTATAGGTAAAGCAGATGGAAGTGTTGAATTTTGGCAAAAGGTAGATGATGGCTTCCGTCCTGTAGGAAACCTCAAGGGGCACCAATATGCAGTTGTTACGCTTTGTTTTAGTCCAGATGGTAAGTTTCTGGCGACAGGAAGTGTAGATAAAACTGTTAATTTATGGCAAATAGATAATATTTGGGACGATGCTGCAACCAAAACTGTGACTCTAAAAAATTGTTTTCCTGTCCACACAGACGTAGTTTCCGCTATTCGCTTCAGTCCAAACAGTCAACTCATTGCCACTGCTAGTTATGACAAAACAGTGAAGCTTTGGCATTTAGATGGAACTTTGTACAAAACTTTACACGGTCATAATGACCGGGTTGTAGCATTAGACTTTAGTCCTGAAGGTCAGATTCTTGCTTCAGCAAGTAATGATAAGACAGCCATTCTCTGGAATTTGAGCTTAGAATTAGGGCTAGACCAACTCATTAGCTACGGATTTTCTTGGATCTCAGGTTACCTTAGGAATAATCCCAATGTGAGTCAGGAAGACCGCAAATTACTCCGGGTCAAAGAATTTCCCACTTTAAAATATGAGTCCCAAAAATGGATGTCATAATTTTGTAGCGGGAAGTACAAATTTCTCTTATACTGAGCAAACGTGAAATGCTTGTTACCTGTAAGCATTTCACGTTCGCAACTTATATTCACACAAAAAATTAGCATATGACAGTGCAAACGACAAATTACCTTTTATCAGAAAATTTTAAAGTATACGTTGAACCAGAAGGAGGGGTGGTCAATTGGCCAGCACCAGGGTATGAAGAAAGAGTACTGCCTACTGTTAATCAATACTTAGGAGACGATGGCGGCTACATTGCTTGTTACAGCCACAACCAAGAAGGAAGCGTTTATTCTGTTGGTGGTGGGATTTTTGTGATGGGTCAAATCCGATTGCAAGGGCAATACATTGGACGAATCTTTCATCCCAAAGGCTATGAAGGACAAGATATCAGTGCTGCTCAAGAGTTCAAATATCTATGCAATCAAACTTTTCCAGCTTGCAAAGGTGATGGTTGGGCTGGTGGCGATACTGGTGGTTGGTTTGGAATTCAGGAGTAGTTTCAATACTTGTCGGTTAAGCCTAAAAATGTGAAAATACATAGGTTGGGTTGAGGAACGAAACCCAACATTTACAGACATTTTTTGGGTTTCCCCACGAATTGCCCAACCTACAATTTCCTCAAATATTGCAGTATTGGGAGTAGTTTAAGCAGATATAAAACAGCGATCGCACCATGAGAAAACTTTTTAAGTAATTCAACTGAAAAAATAGAAAATGTTCGTAGTTGCGCTTTAGCGCCAAAGCGTAACTACAAACTTAAAAATATTTTCCGTTTACTCCCTTCCCGCTAGAAGAATACCTAATTAAATGAACCGCTCCAGGCGCAGAGGACACAGAGGAAAGAGGAGAAGAAGATCGGTAATCTTATGGCGGAAAGGGAGTAATTGTGTTTAAGATACATAGTAGAAACTAGTTGAAGGCGCGATCTCTTTTCACCGAATTTACTAAACTCTCCCTGTAAAAAAATGGCAGAAATCCGTTTATTGACCTAGGTCATTGCTTGTTTCAGTTGACTTGACTTGAATAGTAACAGAGTCTGTGGTTTGCTGTTGTTGACATAGCGAATTCTTCCAATCTTTTGGTTTTAGCTTCTCTGTCAACTTATTCTCAATTTCTTCTAATACCTCTTGAGAATTCTTTGTACTTATATTTTTTTCTCCAGGTGTATTAAATCCTTTGATATATTCAAAGCTCCATCGATGGTTTTTAAAATCAATTTTCCATTTCTCGTTAGGAAGTTTTTCGCTACTAATTTCTCTGATTCCGAGTAGATATTTCTCATCAGCACATATAATTAATGTTTTAATTTCCTGTTTGAGGTTCCCCTTAAAGACAATAGGTTTATTTATGGAGACAGAAGGTTGTCCAGAGGAGTCAGAGCTAAAGTCTATAGAAATAGGTTCAGGAAATGGTGGCTGTGTAGAAGTTGCTGTTGGCGCTGCTGAAGTCACAGTTTCAGCAGGGGAGGGCGTGTTGTGATTAGATGCCAGCGGCCATTTAGTAGAAAAAGTACCAGATGATACTAAGATTCCAGTACCTAAGACTACAATTGCAAGAACGACGATAGATGATTTTAGAAGATTTGGGAACCAATTCCTATCACGATTTGAATTTCTACGTCTTTGGTTAGATATTTCTTCCCAATTTTCTGTCCCTACTGAATTTGATAGACCCCGCCAAACACTAGCCTTTTCTAAAGTCTCTCTTGCCTTAATTCCAGTGACAACAACTAGAGGTCCTTCTTGTTGTGGCAATTGACATTTCTCTAATTCCTCAGCAAGTTGCTTTCTTAAAAATTCTGAGTTTTTTCCTATCTTTCTCTTGCTGTCAGGTGGCAAATTTTCTACTTTATTTTTACCTGTTAATTGCTGAATTTCTTTCCATGAAGCCTGAAAACCTTCCTTTTCAATAGTGCTAAATTTTACAATTGTATCAATATCTCGCGCCAGGAATCCTCGTAAGGCATTTGCTGCAAGCCCACGGAATTGAGGTTCATCGGAATCCTGACCCAACCAAGCGATTGAGTTACGTATAACACGTCTCTGAAAATCCGCACGACCAGACTTAAGCCCAGTAATAAGCAAAAGCAATTGACCTGAAAAGCGGGCAATGACAACTGAGAAATCATCGCTCTCAATTAAATTAATCACTTCTTTGGGAAGATTAGGCGATTCTTTTTGTTGCCCTTTATCAGTAATATGTATCCAGCAGTAGTCTTGGTCTTGACTTTGTCCGCGACTTTGAACGTAAATTTTCATATTTGTCTCCTCGTCTACCTACAACCACCTTTCACCTTGGAGCACTGCAAAACCAGCTGTTGTTTTGCATCCGATTTTCAACTGTTGCACGGCATCTGTAAATGGTTGGTCTAAACCTAGCCACTTGCGGAGAAATTTTGATACTGCAAAGCGTTTTTTTTCAAGGTCTAGTTTCAACAAAAAACGCAACAAGTAAAGAAGGGGCTGTTCGCTATCTCGCGGTTGATATGGGTCTTTAAAGCGTGTTTTACGAAAATAAAACTGTGGTTGTGTCTTGCCCTGCTCATCAACCCGTTCTTCAATACGTGAGAAAATAACACTACCAACAGTCTGTACTGGGGTAATCACCACAGCTACATTATTAAATAAAGGCTCTGAATTGAAATAAGTTAGCAAATTTGCGTACTTAGTCTTAATATTTTGCAGTAGTTCTATGGATCTGGAGTTGGGTTCTCGCATATAGGTTTCACACTTTACTGGGGCAAGAATCACCAACCGTGGTGAATCAAGGTCTTGGTATGCTGCTTTAAACAAATCAGTCATTTGGAGAGGTCGATTCACTTGTTCGTGCCACCTACCGTCCTCTTCCATTAAAGCAGCCGCATCTATAGTGAGAAGAACTGCAACTGATTCTTTGAGAAGTTGTTTTACAAAAGCTCTTTGCTCCGTTGTTGCTTCGGCACTTAAGAAACCGCCAGGGTAGTCACGAAACTGAAGCCTTTGCGATGGTAGTTTTCCTTTTGCACCAAGATCGAAAATGAAAGAGCGTAAGTTACTTAAGTCTGTTGGTGCCTCTGTCCCTGTCACACCGCCCCTTGCTAAAAAATCTGTAGAGAGATTTTTCAATTCAGCTAATCGCTTTTGAAGAATTGCTGAGCTTTCATCGTCCGGTGTAAGCTGGAGGTTGGCACGACCAATGGTACTCTCAAACTGTTCGTAAATTGCTGTCAAAAGACTAGTTTTGCCCACTCCACTTGCACCAAGCATTGTGATTTGGAGTTCTTGCATCCGATTGTTCTCCTATGATAAGTTAATGTGAATTAAATCGTGTCTAATTGGTTAGCTACAGTAGCTTGTTCCACCACATGAAGCCATTCTTGTCGCAAGCGCGTGCGTTCACCCAAGCGGTCAAATTCATTGGGCCAAATTTCTGAGCGCATTTCCTCAAGAAATACACGCCACTCATCTTGTACACCTTCTGCACGCAACACCTGATCGACAAACTCTTCAACCATTGCAAACGCCGCTTGATTTGGTTCAGACAGGAAGTTTCTGAGAGCATTTTCGCATCTGCGAACAGCCGCTTTGTAGAATTCATCAAGAGCTTCAAGGATATTAATTTGTATCTGCTCTGGTGTGAGAGTTGCATCAAATGGCAAATCTATATTTCTGTTTGGAGTTAATTCATCTAAATGTTGGCGAATCCGGTGCTGGATTAGTCCCCGATAGGAAATTTCAAAAGTTGCGAGAATTTGAAATCCTTGCTTGAGTGTTTTCAAATCCTCAGGTATTAACTCTGTTACTTTCATGAAAAACTCAGAACCCTGCTCCTGGATTAGCCCACCCAAACGTCCTTTGCTTATGAGTACATCTGCAACGCGGTTTTTTGCCTTTTCTACGGAATACTTTAACGCATCATCTAAACTTAAGAATTGCCGCGACAAGTATGTTCGCAAACGATTCATGTACTCAAAGTAAGTCTTACCGTAAGCACCTAGGTCATAGTTTAGTTCTTCAATCAGTCTTCTTGCTTCTTCACTGTTAGCATCTAAGGGTATGCCAGTATTTGTCAGACAAAATTGAACAACATCATCAATTCGCTTGTGAAATTCAGCGTCTTCATCATCACGAGAACGATTAAGTTCATCAAGAAGTCTGTTCAAACCCCCCGTAATATCTTTCCAAAACCTGTTGAATAAGGATACAAATTCTCGATACCAGCGATCGCTATGAGTAACACCTAAAGCATTGCGAGCTTTATCTAACACAGCCTTAATTTCACTTTGAAGGGTAATCCGATTTGCTTTACTAGCAGAAAGATATTGCTCGTCCAAAGCGATAATGTTGTCTTCTAGGTAAGCAAGTACTCTATCGAGCACTTGACTAGCTTCTTCTGAGTCAGCACAGTTAGCAATGATATGCTCTTTAACAACAATATGTTTTTCGGCAATAGTGCGAGCCGCTTCCTGACAGTATTCCAAATTATCGCTGTATTCTCCTCCTGCTGTTCGATTGAGGAGCATTAATGACCACTTTTCAATAGGTAGCTCCACTAGGGCTGAGCGAGCTGTGTCATAAAGTTGCACATCCACATCTTCCCACAATCTTTTGCCAATTTGAGGCATATACAAAAATAAAACAAAATCGGCATCCTGTCCTAAAGTTTTTTTGAGTCGTTCTTTGTCGCCAAGAGCTGTATCTCCTAACCCTGGAAGATCGATCAACGCAACCTTTTCTACAGCTGTATTGGGAAAGGAACAAACAATTTTGACTTCCTGCACTGCTAAATAGTTAAAAAAGATAGGTCTACCATCGACGCTGGTTTGTGCTACATAGCCCCGGATTTGTCCTTTGTCAATGCGGCGAGGAGAAGACGCTCCTAACAAGTTGCGGTATTTATCAAGATTCTCATGAGCTTTGACAAGCCGTGCATACATAGCTCCCGGTTCAGCTAAACCACTAAAAGTGTTTGGTAAGGACGGTAGCGCCTTAATAGCAAACTCATCCACTGTAAGTGGCTTAGCCCCTAATTGGAGCTGGTCGTAGTAAGGGTAAATAACTTCATCAAGGAATGACCGCTCTGTATGAAACCAAACTTCACCGTATGTTTCTATATTGGAATTGTGTTGAATAGTACTACGTACTCCTGTACAGTTATTAAGTTTACCATCTGGAATTTCTTCATCGCTCAATCCTGTCAAACTTTGTAGAAAGCGGCTTTTCCCTTGACCGGCACGTCCAACTACCCCAATGTTAAGGGTATCACGGGCAAAACGTGCTTTGAGTTTGGCGATCGCTTCTTGTTCGACTGCAATCTTTGATTGAATTTTTGCAAAATGGATATCCCGCAAGTTCCTGACAACTGTTGGATCGTCTATGCGTGTTAGCAAATTATTGCAATGAGATTCCAGCACCCGAATGGCTGAGTCAACAGACCTCAAATTTGCTTCTACGAGTTCAATTTTTTGAACTAGAGGGCGACGTTTCTCAATAATTCTGGCAATTTGTGCGCTTTTGTCCATAAATTTTACCTTAAAATTAACTTATGTACTAAAGTTTAGGGAAGAGAGTATTCTAAGGGTTAAAAGGATCTTGTTTATGGGGAGTACCCCAACCCCGAGGGTTAAAAGGATCTTGTTTAGGTAGCGGTATTCCAGCACTAGAGAGTTTTGACTGTAGGTTTTCTATTTCTTGACTAGACCTTTTTAATTTTTCTTGAAATAGAGATAATTCATTTTGCAGTGCTGACTGAGCTTGTTGTGCTTTTTCTAAATCTAATTCCAACCTGGAGGACTTGTTATGAGCTAAATTCAGTTGCGATTGAACTTGAGAAATTTGAGATTGTAGCTCAGTATTTCTATGCTTGATTTGGGCTAAATCAGTTTTTAATTGCGATCGCTCTTGGCTAACCTGCGTTAACTCCTTTGTCAGTTTCTGTTTTTCTAGCTGAAGCTGAGACTTTTCTGCATCAGCCTGTTGCAACTGAGTTTTCAATTTTACTTGTTCTTCTTGAGAATGTGTCAATTCAGTCTGAGTCCGATCCAAGTGTTGTTTCAAAGATTGAACTTCAGATTGAAGAGTGGAAAATCGAGTTTGGATCTGTGTTAATGTAACATCTTGAAGTCCTTTATCTTGCTTAAGTTGTTCTATTTGAGTTCGTGCTTGGGAAAGTTCTTCTTCTAAGTGAACGCGCTCTTGATGAGCCTGTGTTTTTATAGATTCTATTTCCGATAAACTTTGCTCTATTTGTACAGCTTGCTTTTGAGTTTCAGCAACTTGTTGCTTAACCTGACCCCATATCTTTTGTGCCCAATCTAATTGAATTTTTTGCTTTTCCTGAAACTCTTGAGGAATTTCACCTATGGACAAAGGATAAGGTTTTAAATTCCAGCCACAGCTAGTGCAAAATTGGGCTTGCTTTTCCACATATTGAAGTTGACAAATTGGACAATTTAACATAAAATCCTATCTTTAGAGAACCTCTACTTCTAATTTCTTTTGTTCTACACCTTTAGCATCTTCCAAAGAAAATGTCATCATTTCCTCTAAAGATATCGGTTCTTGTCCAGCTAAACTAGCGCTAGCAATTCGGCTCTTCTGAGCTTTAACCAGCTTTTCATAAATATTACGAACGTCACGTGCATTACCAAAATTCTTCCCTCGGAATTTATATTCAGAGAGTAATATCTCTTGCATCTTTGCGGAAACTTCAGGCGGACAAATACGCCCTGCTTTCTTGCACATATATAGAAAAATTTGATGCATTTCTTCTCCGGTGTAGTCAGGAAACTCTATATTATAGCCAATGCGGGAAGCAATACCGGAGTTTGCACCTACAAATTGTTTCATCTCTCGGGAGTAACCTGCAAAAATGACAACCAAGCGATCGCGGTTGTTCTCCATCATAGAAACTAACGTATCTATCGCTTCAGATCCAAAATCATTACCAGATTCACTACGAGAAAGAGCATAAGCTTCATCAATAAACAGCACTCCATCTAGCGCTGATTCTACAACACGAGCTGTTTTTTCGGCAGTTTGTCCTACGTATCCCGCTACCAAGCTGCGACGATCTACTTCCACAAACTGACCTTGTTTAAGCAGTCCCAGTGCTTTAAAAATTCTTCCCACCAATCGAGCTACAGTTGTTTTACCAGTACCCGGATTACCTGTAAATAGCATATGGCGGGTTTCAATTTCTCTACTGGCTGCTGGATTCTTTTCTTGTAAAAGTTTATTAGCTACTTGATTTTGAACAATCTCGTGGATTGCTATTTTAACAGAGTGCAATCCAATCATTCTGTCCAACTCTTGCAACAGGTCTTTTAAACTTTCTTGGTCTTTTCTGTCAATCAACTGTATGTACTTATGGGGTAGATCGGCTAATTGAAACGGTTCTTTCAGCAGATCCAGCCTCTGTTCTCCTATACGTTGCGATCGCAACTCATCCATTTCAGTGAATAGATTCTCAACTTCCCTAGCATTGGCAAAATTCTTGCCACGACTTTCAGGGAGTCGAGTCAAAAGTGTTGGTAGTGCGTCCTCCAATTCGGGGGAAAGATCGCATTGCACTCTCTGGAGTTGCTGGCGGAAAATAGAAAGCAGTTCTTCAGAGGTATAATCTGAAAAGGTAATTTCTGTTCTAAATCGACTCTCAAGTCCCGGATTAGAGTGAATGAACTCCTCCATTGGCTCAGTATAGCCCGCAACAATCACCGCCAAACGGTCGCGATCGTCTTCCATGCGCTTCAGTAGGGTGTCAATTGCTTCTTGTCCAAAGTCATTGTCTCCACCCTGGCTGAGGGTATAAGCTTCATCAATAAACAAAACGCCATCAAGGGCGCGGTTGATAATATCAGTGGTGCGGATATGAGTCTGACCGACATAACCTGCTACCAAATCCCGTCCTGCAACTTCAACAATATGTCCCCGTTGTAATATTCCTAAATCTCGGTATATTTCTCCAATCAGACGAGCAACAGTAGTTTTACCTGTTCCTGGATTGCCTTTAAAAACAAGATGCAGGCGTGGGGGATCGACCGATTGTCCCTGTTGAATCCGCTGTAGCTGAACTTCTAACGTGTGTTTGCGGCGACGAATAGTGTCTTTGACTGCTTGTAAACCAATCATTTGCTCCAAGCGTTCTAGAGCAGGGCGATCGCTTACATTTCCAGAAAGCCATCGCTTCCGTCGAGCTTCTGCAAGGGAGATTTCGCTACTCCCGTTAAATTGGTCATACCAGTGATTCAGGGATTTATTTTCCGCCGCTAAAAAGCTATGCAAAGAATTGAGAGTTCGCCAATCTACTTTTTTCTTTTGTTGAAGTCTAAAGTAATCGCATAAGGCGCGGATTTCATCTCTTCCTGGCGAACCAATGTAGCAAATGTTAAACGATTGACTGTTAGAGGGGTCGCGGTTTGCTATGATGTTCGATAGTAGAGAAAAGCCCATATCATCACAAAAACTCTGCAAACCTCTGTTTCTTCCTTGGTCAAAGAGAGTTTCGTGGTGAAAAATGAGGATGCAGATATTAGGATTGGTAGGAGGAAGACGTAACCATTCTTCCATGCGTCCAAAAAGTTCTCGCACGTTGTCAAATTGTCTCAAGTCTTGTGCTTGAGAAAAGACGATCGCGCACTTCTGCTTTTCGTGACGCATGGCTGCTTCAAAGTGAGGCAAGATACTGACATCTTGCAGCCTGGGAGTTGGTGGAACTTGAGGCTCTGTAGGAGTATGAGGTGCTTGTTCTGTGGCTTTTCGAGGTAGAAGACCGCGCTTGTTCCCTAAAGGACCGGGTGTAACTCGCAGACGATTGGGGTCTTTAGGAGGTGCTGATGCTGAACGTGGGAGACAGTTATCCCGCGATTGAGGATCGAGAAAGTAAAGTTTGTTAATACCAGTGTAAAATAAAATTCGCTCGTAACCAAAATCTTGTAAATATTGATGTACAACCTGTTCGATGTTTTGTAATTGCAAATCCGGCGTGCAGAAAGTATCGTTGGTATTTGCCCCGTAAAGCACCAAGAAGCGATCGCCAAATTGTACGTTTAGTTGTGCAGTCACTCGTTCAACAGTCACTAATATTCCCTCCTACAAATACTGCGGACAAAATTTCTCTAACTATTTGCTTATAAATTTGTGGATGATGTTGTTGAAGTATCGGAGGCAGTTTGCGGCGAGCCAAACTTTTGTAAATCGTAATATTTCTGTTGGGGTTTTTCGGAACTGACAATTTCTCCCGTGGCTTTTACTCCATTTTCATTCAGAGCGTCAAAAATTGCTTTCGCATTTGCCCGAACAGCTTTTTCATCTATTAACGTTTGACTGAAGGTGTTAATTGAAACTGAATTGACACCTAACTCTTTCTCAGGGCTAATTACCGTAACAATTTCGTCACCATTGGTATTTTTAACCTTTACAGCATAGGCAGACCTCTGGTCATTATATTCGTAAACCGAATCTTTCGCTGGGTCAACAAGAGTATAACCCAAACTCTCCAATGCCTCTACAACCTGGTCTGCAATTTCTGCTCGCATTTGAGACCCCAAGATGGATAACCTTGCCTGTTGTACAATTTCAACCAATTTCGGTTCTAGATTGGTAATTTTTTCACCCAAAGTTTTTAGCTGTTCTGTAGTTAAGGTTGATTCTCCTTGAATCAGTTCGGACTCCAGAAGATCGAGTTCCTTGTGATACTGGCTGAGGCTCCCGTGAGTCCAGTAGTCTACTTCCAGCTTAAAACTTTCAGCTTTGCTGTCTCGATCTACTTCCACAATACATTCTCGATTTGCTTGTACCTCAGCAATCAAACTTCTCAAATCTTCTAAAGCAGAGTTATACAACAACTGCCATTCTTGTTCTTTCTGCTCTAGTTCAATTCGCAAATCTACCAGAGCTAAATAGGTTTTTTGAGCGGTTGCGATCGCCGCCTGACTCAATCCCTCGTTAATATTCGATCTCACCAAATCCAAGTCTCGCCGAAGATTTGCTAGCCGTCCGGGTGTAAACCGTTCGTGCTGATAATCGCGATTGATACTTTCCCAAATTGCTTCGACATCAGCAAGGTAATCTTTCGCGTATTGAGATTGCTTCTCAATGTCGTTAACAATCTCATTAATTTGCTGCTGTAATAAAAGCTCGCCTTGTTTTCGAGCTTGTTGTTCCTCTGCAATAAGTTGTGTAAATTTCTGCCCTTGCTGAGCTATCAGTTGGGTGTATTCTTGCTTCTGTTCTGAAGCAATACGTAAATACTCGCTTCGCTGCTGGGCAAAATTCTGCTGCATAGTTGTGTTAAGGCGTTGTACTTCTCTTTCTCGTGCTTGCTTCTGACGCGCCTCTACATCTTTTATTGCAGTTTGAAACTCTTGACGTTGTTGATTGAGTCGGCGTTGAGTTTCCTGCTCTATTTGTGCAAGATTGCTCCGCAAACGCTGAGCTTCTTGTGCTTGTGTCTGTGCTCTTTGCTCGGTAGTCCTTAGGCGTTGCTGCATTTCTTGCCGTGTCTGCTCTCGGACTCTATTGAGTTGCTCTGGAAGGTCTTTTTGGACAGTTCTCAGACGACTTTCTTGTTCTCGCAACCTTCGTAATTCTGCCTCGTCAATCCTGACTTGTCTTCGTTTTTCACCACTCATGAGATTACCTCCAGCATATGGCAGCTATTACTTAATATCAACCGTTAGTGTAGTCTTTCCAGAAAGAATATCCGGATGCATTAATAATCGTTATTGTTTAGTGGCTGCGGTGCATGCGCTAAAGCGCTACTACAAACTCAATCTAGAGATTTTATATGTTACGCACTTTGGTTATAGCGATTCCTACTTTCTTGAGATACTTTAAGAAATATCTAACCGCAGATGAACGCGGATGGACGCAGATAAATTGTAAGCGTTCAGCCGTCAGCTATCAGCTTTTATGAGCTATAGAGGTGTTTATAATGGAACTCGAAACAACTATAAAACGCAAGGGGAACAGGCTCTAAAGCTGACTGCTGAAGGCTGATAGCTGAACGCTTACGATAAATTGGTACCTCAGCAAACTAGGAAACGCTATATTCTCGCCAACTGGCTTTATTTTTACCTCTTAATTAGGGAGAGGAGGTTTGTGATATTGAGGTCGTAGAAGTTAACCGACTTTTGGCAGTTGGTATATCTTGATACTCTGGTTTGGCGTTCTCATTGCATTGTAGGGGGCTTATACCTTCGATCCCTTCCTCTTTCAAAGCTGTAAAGATAGCCTCAGCATTCTGCCGAGTTACATTTTCATCAACAAAAGTTTTGGGAAAGGTATTAATAGAAACTGAGTTGACGCCAAACTCCTGTTGAGGGGCGATCACTGTTACGACTTCATCACCCGCCTCATTTTTCACCTTAACCATGTAAGCAGCACGCTGGTCATCACCCTCATAAGCAGCATCTTCTTCAAAATTCTCTACAGAATACCCCAGTGATTCAAACGCATTGACCACTTGGTCCGCAATTTCTACCCTGATTTGAGAACCCGAAATAGCTCGCTTTGCTTGCTCTATAATTTCAGAGAGCCGTGGCTCCATCTTAACAATGGTCTCATTAATTTCTTTTACCTGTTCAAGGCTTAGGGTAGATTCGCCTTCAGTGAGACGAGTTTCGATCTGTTTGAGTTCTTGTTGGTACTGACTCAAACTTCCGTGAGTCCAATAATCTACATCTACTGGAAAACGCTCTGCTTCTGCTCCTTCTCCAACAACCACTTCACTCTGCTGATGTGCTTGAGCTTCTGATATTAACAAACCTACATTTTTTAAAGTGCTATTGTATGTCACAAGCCATTCCTGCTCTTTTTGTTCGAGCTGCAAACGCAAGTCTGATAAGGCTAAGTAGGTTTGCTGAGTGATGGCAATTGCTGCTTGATTCATTCCAGCTTGAGTATTAGTACGTGCCATTTGCAGGTCTCTTTGCAGTCGTGCTAGTTGTCCGGGAGCAAATCGTTGGTGTTGATATTCTCTATCAATGCTTGACCAGATTTTCTCTACATCTGCCAACAGGTTTTGAGCAAACTCCGCCTGCTGCTGTCGGTCTTGTTGAACTTTGTCGATTTGCTGTTGTAGAGCTTTTTGTCCTTGTTCTCTTTCTTGTCGTTCTGCTTCAATTAAGGCAGTAAACTTGCGTTCTTGCTCTTGGATAAGCTTGGTATACTCTTGACGCTGTTGTTGAGTAATTTTAAGATATTCGCTGCGTTGTTCCCGCAATCCATCCCGCAGCTGAGATTCAAGGCGAACTGCTTCACGCTGTAATGCTTGCTCTTGAAGCTGTTCCGCCTGAATTAAGGCAGTTTGGAACTCTTGTTGCTGCTGTCGCAAACGCTTGTTAGCTTCTTTTTCTAACTCTTTTAAGTGAGTTGTTAACCCCTCAGCTTCTTGAGCTTGTCGTTGCGATCGCTCCTGACGTGCGGAAAGCCACTTATGCAAACCATAGATTCCCAACCCAAGGACTACACCTGCAGCAATGGGTATAGCTATAGGTAGTAAAACGGAAGCTAAACTAGCAGACTCAATCACAGCCGGTGCTACAATCATTGCCTTCTCACCACTCATACTGCTTGCTCCATTCAATTGGTATTACACGTTTTAACTTATGCTAATTTCAATATTCAACTCAATTTCTCGGAATCATCTATGGTTAGTTGTTTGTGGAAATCACAACTCCCCAAATTATACTCCTGAGGGAATGAACAAATGGCTAGTTACTTTCAACTACTTCAGCGCTTCCAAAACTTGACTGTGGCTACCGTGGGAGACCCCCATTTGATACAGCAATGCTTTATCGCTTTTGGTCATACTTGTGAAAGCTCCTAACTCAATAACAGTAAGGTTTAGCCTATTGGCATGAGAACAAGTCTTGGGTTTTGCCAAGGGTTATTATTATATAGGTGTCAGTCAAATGAACTTATGCACTTTGAAGGGCTTCCTTGCTAAGTTGAAGGTTCTGACTATTAGAAGTTGGTTCCAATTCTCCCTTTTTAAAAGAGGGCTGGGGGGATCGAAGCCGTCAGAACTCACTTTTGGAGACTTGTGTTTACACCGTAGTACTCCCTACGTTTCTTGAAAGAAAAAGTCTGAAAACTAGACAGAGTAAACTTTACAGGGATATAGAGTTATCTAAATTGACTTCCGTAATATAAGACCCTATAAATCCGTGCAACAGCGAGCACCTAATCTTCTATTTTAACCACAATTACTTTATATATTGTTTTGTAATCACTGTTACTTTTTGAGTCATAGCGATCGCCCACCCTGAGTCTAAACTCCAAATTTTAGTTTCCAAAACTGGATACTCCCGATACGAGCATTATAATATGGAAACAAATTACCGAAATTTACTATCAACATAGTGTAGATTTGTAAATAAAGAAAAATAGAGCAAATAACTCTTAAAAAAAAAGACTCACATCAGGATTAAATTTATAATCAGGCAATTTAGAGGATATTTCTATCGGAAGAAAGGTTGATTGGCTATGACTCATTGTCCAGTTTGCCAAACTGAATTGACTCAAGAACAGATAAGTCCTTGCTCTACCTGTGGCTGGGATTTAAGACCATACCCACTCGCATTTCAGATACCAGAGCAATTCGTACAGAAGGAACAAGCAAAACTAGCTTGGGCAAAAAATATGTGGGAGCAATTTTATCAAGAGCGATCTCAAAAAGAAGCAATTCTGTCCAATTTTCAATCTCAGCTATCGCAAATATTATCTCAATTAGCAAACGTTCAAGCCGAATTGCAGCAATCAAAAGCAGAGCGATCGCAACTTCAAGCTGACCTGCAACAATTAAAAGAGGCACAAGCTAGTCTTCCTCCACACCTATTGGAGCGGTTGAACCAGTTTGAGTACCAATCACAAGCTCTAAAGTATCAAAAGCTTCGTTGCGTACATACCCTAGAGGGAAATTCAAGGATGTTGAGCTCAGTTGCTATTCACCCAGATGGACAAACTCTAGTGAGCGGAAGTTGGGATAAAACAATTAAGCTGTGGCATTTAGACACTGGAGAATTGATTGACACCTTTTGTGAACATTCAGGCTTGGTAACTTGCATTGCTATTAGTCCTGATGGTACAAAGCTCGTCAGTGGCAGCTCCGATAAGACCATCAAAATTTGGCATTTGGATACAAGAAAACTAAAGCTGCTACGTACATTGGAGGGGCATTTTGGTGAAATCGAGTCTGTCTGCTTCAGTCCGGATGGACAAATCATTGCTAGTGGAAGTTACGATAATACGATCAAAATTTGGCATCTGGACACTGGGAAATTGCAGCGCACTTTGAAAGGACATCCAACTGTAGTTTGGTCAGTTGCGTTCAGCTGTAATGGATTACTCACTAGTGGTGGTGGCAGTGACACACAAGTAAAAATCTGGAATTGGGAAACAGGCGAAATACAGCATACCCTTGAAGGTCATTCAAAATTTGTGAGTTCTATTGCCATTAGTCCCAATGGTATGACGCTTGCTAGTGGTAGTGCCGACAACACCATTAAAATTTGGGATATGGAAACGAGGAAACTACTGCACACCCTTAAAGGGCTTAAAGGACTGTCAAATTGCATTCGTTCCCTCGCTTTCAGTCCTGATGGACAAGTAATCGCCAGTGTTTGTAACGATATCACCTCTGCTAGTAGCGCTTATGATGACACTATCAAACTCTGGCATATGAGTACTGGTCAACTACTACACATCCTCAAAGGACATTCAGATGGAATTAGTTGTGTCGCTTTTAGCCCCAATGGAGAACTTCTTGTCAGTGGTAGTTCAGATAAAACCATTAAGATTTGGTGCTTATCATAAGTTCAGTAGCCTCATTGTCTTGGCTTCCAAGCCTGTAAAGATTTCCCAATAGTTCCCAAGTTTTGTATATGACTATCAAGTACAACTTTCTCTGCTTCCAGAGACTGACGAATTTGTTCGGCTTTCGCTTCTTTCGTCTCTCTTTCAACCAGTAATTGGTCAAAATCCGCTTGGAATTTATTGATATAGTCATTGATTTGCTGCTCAGCCCCTCTAAAATGTGTAATCACCTGCTTTTCAACAACGCGCTGTAGCATTTCTCGACTACCCACTACTTGCTCATCTATCTTGTCCTTAAATGCTTGTGCTGTTTGGCGCAAGTCAACTTCATATAAATCACGGTATGCAGTCTTACCAATGGTATCCGTATAGGGGACTTGGACTGTGTATGGATCTTCGTAATTTTCGTAGCGGTCAGACTCACAAAAACCGCCTTCTACCTTACGGCTTTTTGTTTTGTATCTGGTTTCATTTCGGTATTTTGTCACGTTTTTATACCGGGTATACGCTTCTTGTTGGCGTTGAATTTGGTCATCAATGGTGGGCAACTCAAAACTCGGAAACTGAATGGGGTTAGGATTCAGCTTTATCTCCAATGATTCTTTTAGATAACTTGAAAGTTCATTCGATATCGCTTGAATCTGTGATTGAATTTCTGATGCAAGTTCTTTTTGAATCTGTGTACCATCCCGAATCAGTCGGGCTTGTGTATCTACCCACCAATCTTTAATAACAGGTCTACAAAAAGTATTGATGGCTTTCCATATTTCTTGAGCTTCTGACTTGTTATAAACCTGAATTTTATAAGGATCTGAACCGGATTTGGCGCTATCAAAAACAAAAGGAAGAACTTGCTGAAAAAATGAGTCAATTGATTGTTTGACCCATCCAAGTGGATCGGAAAGTGGATTTTTTGCCTTTCTCGATTCTGCAAATCTGTCAAAGAGCGCTTGTATTCTATGTTTGGCTTGTTCAGCAAAATGAGCGATTTCTTGACTAAATCTCTCAATTAATTCCTGTTCTTTTTTCTTGACAAAATTCTTTACATTTTCAACTTTGCTTCTAGCTAATTCAGAACGCCTTTTGTACTCTTCTATCTTAGCTTGAAGGTCTTTCAGTTCTATTTCCCAACCTCTGATTTCAGTATTCAGTTTATCTTCTATTGCTTTTGCGGCTTTATCTAGCTTTCCACATACACCATCTAAAAGATTCCATCCAGAATTCTGAATAATTGTTTGTATTACCGTGTTTTCAATAGCAGGAATTTTACTATCCTCTAAAGCTTTAGGTGCAATCTTTGAGTTTGGAGGTATGTAACTACCTCCTTCCTCGTCTTCTTCCGCATAAGCACCTCCAAAAAACTTTCTGAAGTCTTTTTTTACACTATCAGTTGCAGAGCCTTGCATAATCAGTTTGGCCCATAAACCCTTTCTAGCACTAACAGGGTAAATAACTGGATTAGAAAAGCCAAATTTTATTAAATCTCGTTTTATTCCCGTAATGACATCTGAAATAGGTCGGTCTTTTTCCGAATGCATATCAACTTTATTGAGAATAAAGAAAATTTTGCCTGTGTTCTCAACTAAGAATTCTTTACGATTTTCGAGTAACTCCTTAAATAAATCTGAAGCTGCTTCATCTCGGAAAGAGGTATAGTCTAATAGGAACAAAATTGCATCACAAGTTCTAAGTGCTTCTAAAGCAGTTTCCTTCAAACTAGTAGTGTCAAAACTCGCTGTCTTCCATTCGTTAGGACCGGGAGTATCAACGAGTGTGAAGCCCGCTAGGGATGGATATCTACTAATGGCTTCAATAGGATGCCTTAGTTCAAAGTACTTGACTCTATCAGGATTAGCTCGATCTCTAATCTCATGGGTACGATCAAGAAACTTGTGTACAATTTCTCCTGCGTCACCTTCAGCAATGACAGCAGGTTGTTTTTGACCGACGCGATATTCCAAAAGTTGAGGTTTTCCAGAATCAATATGTAAGATATCTGTACGACAGACTGTGCAGGCAGCTGTTTCACTTGCAAGAATATCCGCACCAATCAAAGCATTAAGAAAGGTGCTCTTACCTGCTTTCATGGGAGCAATAACAGCCACTTGATACTTTTGAGCCTTTAAAGCATTTATGGCGTTGACAATATCATTTTCAACGCTCTGCAATCCTTTGGTATCATCTCCCTCTCTTATGCGACTAGCTCTAAATTCTCGAAGGTATTGTAATAATCGCTCACCAGTGGTCTTAATTTCTTGATACGTTGCTTGAAACTCCTGTGAAAACATATGAATATCACCTCTTGTATAGAAGGGTTAGCTGGAAATTAGCCTGAACTATCTTTTCTCTGTTATGGCATTGCACCCACTTATCTGACAACTTTTATATCTCACTTCAATATATCCAGCCGGATAAACTGGACAATCAGCCATCTTAGCCCTCGCAGGTGGAACGTTCTGGCGATTGCCTAAAGGAAAGTGAGCTAAAGCCCAGTTGCTCACGTTTTCAAACACTTGACGTTCATCACGCTTAATTTTTATGGTCATTAGAATTTATGGTTGGTGTTTTGACTTTGCCTGTATGACTAATTAGGCAAAATTTTCGTTTCCAGGCAAAAGTTCAACACTCATCCGTTTTTAGTACAATGATAGTTAGGATTGTATGCTTACTATGCTTCACCTATCAGTATAAAGGCAGCCCAAGCTTGCAGGTTAGGGTTTTGTTCCTTGGCGGTTAGCATCGCTTGTCGCAATGCTTGAGCTTTGTCGAAGTTGTTTTCAAGATTTTGATAAAACGTTTTCATTAAAAACGCAGTTGGAGTATCCGGTACTGCCCACAAGGACACAACAATACTGGAAACACCAGCAGAAATGAACGAGCGCGACAAACCCACCACGCTATCTCCTGTAACTCTACCCCGCCCAGTGTTACATGCACTTAAAACTAATAGTTCAGCATTGAGTTCCTGATCCAAAATTTCATCAGCGGTCAGTATACCGTCATCTTCTCCATAGGGTGCAAGAGCGATCGCCCCTGGAACATTCTTACCCTTGAAGTCATCCAATAACCCGTGGGTAGCTAAGTGAATTATCCTTGCCTTTGGCATATTTTGCAAAATGGCGCTCTTAGTTGCTTCATCACCAGTAAGGTATTTCGTTTTCAATAGAAGAGCAATCTCAATCGCTTCTTGTCTAGAACCAGGTAGAGGTCTTAGCGGCTGAGGCGGTTTTCCAATCTCTAATGCTATCTTGGGCATTGTTGGATTGCCCACTATGAATACTTCCGACCCCTGTTGTTTAACTCGTTTTTGATGACGAGTGAAGTCTAAAACCTGAATTGAAGGAGCTATGCGGATGGTATGTTTTTCAACCAGGTATTTGCCTGACTTATCTTGCAAAGCCGCAAAGGGAAGAAGAAATAAGGTTCCTTGAGGAATGAAAATAACATGAGCATTCTCATCAGTAGGCAGGAGCTGTTCAATGGGTTCAATTAATAAGTTATAAAGTTGCTGTAAAAATTGCTTTGTATCTTGGGGTTTAGACTCCAAAAGGCGTTTAGCATCGCGTTCCTGGTGTTCGGGGTTACTAAGGACTTGAGCATCGCGCCCCCTCACCCCAATAGATTCACGGGAGTTAAATACAAAATCAGCCAACGATTTTTTGTGTACCTGTCCCAGATTTTTGAGGTCAACTTGGCAAAAATTGACTTTTCCTGTAGGTTGAACAACCCAAATAAAGAGCTTTGATTCCTGGTTTGGCTGTAAACCTTGAATTCTGGCAGGAATAAGTGTTTGGGAAGAATCATAGATAATTGAATATTCAACGAGGGTGGCGTTTTGCTCCTTGGCAATATTTTGTATTTGTTGAAGGTTAGGCGATGGGACTTGAAGCTCTTTTAACCCTGCACGAGATGCCAGTAATTCAGCAAAAGCTCTGGCTCTGCCCTTTTCTGCAACTTCCAGCGCCTCCTCAAATTTGTTTTGTGCAATCAGAACTTGTTGCTGTAATTCATAAACATCTGTGTATACGTCAAAAAATGAGACTTTTTTTAAATCTTCTTTGCCAAATCCTGTCCTGATGTTTTCAAATATTGCAATTGCTTCCCTCAACCTATTCTCGGCTTCCGGAAGATTTCCTGCTAAAAATAGTGTCCGACCAAGATTTCCTAAAGCTCCTGCTTTACCAAGTAAATTCTCATCTGCTTGAGCTATTGCTAAACTTTCCTCTGAGTATTTAATGGCTTGTTCAGTATCTCCCTTAGCAGTACAAGCCCAGCCTAAAAATCTTAGATTTATTCCTTCTATTTGGCGGTTGATTTGCTCAAATTTTGGCTCTTTAATTGAGCGCTGTATTGTCAAGGCTTGCTGCAAATAATCAATGGCTGGATCATATTTTCCTAAAACACTATAAACAACTCCTAAATTACCTAGTGCTGTGGCGTATTGGGAACTATTTGGGTGAATTTTTGCTAGCTCAATATTTCTTTGGAAATATTGTTCTGCTTGCTGAGAACTTGTATTCGAGTTTTTACGAGAAAAGACTTGATTAGAGTCTATACAACCAAATAAATAAGCACTCCCCAATAGAGGTAAAACTTCACCTGGTAATTTTTGTAAGAATTCCCTTTCTAAGAGCGATAAAATCTGTTTATCTTCCTGCGAACTCTTAAATTTTTCGGTAATTTCCAAAGCCTGTTGAGCATAGTTAATCGCTTGTGGAAAATCCCCTATGCTAAAGTAGGCATTTCCCAAATTACGAAGAGACTGAGCTTTCACTCTGGGATTATTAATTGTCTCTGCTACTTCCAAACTTTCTTGAAAAAATTTAATTGCTTGAACATAGTTATCTCGCTCTTGGTAAAGACTACCTAATTCATTAAGTGCCTCCGCCTGCCTAAGTTTGTCATCAATAGATTGAGCAATTTCTAAATCTTGCTGACGACAATCAATCGCTCTCTGTAAGTCTCCCTCAAGTTGGTAAGCGTAGCTCAGTTGTAGGAGGGCAACTTTTTCTATATCCAAAGCTATTTGTTGCAATTGACTGGTTTTTAGGTTTTGGGAAATTGCCAAGCCCTCTTGCCATAGCTCAATTGCTTTTTTGGTATTTTGCTGAGAGATATAAACTGCTCCTAACTCCAGTACAGCCTGACTTTTCAATACTGGATTTTTGAGGTCTTGTATTAATTGTAAAGCCAACTCCAGGGTTTCCTGTGCTTCTTTTAAATTTCCCTGTTCGTTATCAATTCTGCCTGAATTAATTAAAGCTAGTGCTACTCCTGCTGGATTATTGTTTTCCCTTGCTTGTTGCAGTTGTTGTCTTGCTTGTTCGATTTGTTGCTGTGCTTCTTCCAGTTTCCTTGGTGTTAAACCTAGTTTCAGCCGTTCCAAACTCCGACTTGCAGCAGTTTCTGTTTCAGTGTTTTGAAATTCCTGTGCCACAGTTAGCATTAACTGGTAATACTCAGTCGCTTTTTCATAGTTACCCAATTGTTCATAAGCAAGTGCTAAGCTACCAGCGAGAGCCCCTTCTCCAGAACGATTTTTCAGTTCTCTAGCAATTGGCAAAGCCTGCTCATAGTATTCAGCTGCTTTGGTATATTCTTCCCAGGAAGCATAGGTTTGCCCTAGATACACCAAATTTATACACTCCATTTGACGGTTATCAATCGACCGACCTATGGTCAAACCCTGTTGTAAATTCTCAACTGCCTTAGAATAATCTCCTAACTGGTAGTAAGCAACTCCTAAATTTGAGAGCGCTTCTCCTTCAACTTCTGAGTTGTTCGATTCCCGTGCTATTATCAAAACTTGTTGTTGATATTCAACAACTTTGGCATAGTCTCCCAGGACATAATAGATGTTGACCAAATTTTTCAGAGTTTGTCCCTCTCCCTGACGGTCTTTGATTTCCCGATAAATTTTGAGTGCTTGCAGACAAGATTGTAAAGCAGTTTCATACTGCTTATTTTGGTTTTGTTCAATTCCTTGCTGTAGCAGTTGCTCGGCTTCAGCTTTCAGTTTTTCATTCATCTTTCTTTAGACTCCTTTACAGATGTACTGTGTTTCACTAAAGTTTACGCAAATTGTTCTATGTTTCACCAATTAGCGTAAATGCAGCCCAAGCTAGTGGGTTATTCGGATGCTCTTCTAGGGAGCGATCGCTCTTGCCTCCTGTTCTGCACCCTGTAGACTGGGTAACTGTCCACTTTCAGCCATTACCAGGAGCAAGGTCAGCCCAAGCCGCTAAGTGTTGGGCAGTGGGAAAACGGGTCATATCGGTACCAATTTCGGAAACAATAATCTCCGCAGTTCTACGAGCAATACCTGGTATGCTGTCTACTAATTCAACAGCTTTCTCATGCATAACGGCAATATTCCTCTATTTGTTGATCGAAACATTCAATGGTTTCGTCTATGCTATCAATTTGACGATTTTGTTGGGCAAGGATGAATCGTTGATAGGGGCGTACCCGACCTTCAAGTGCTTGAACACTAACAAATCATGTTTCTTACGCATGGTTTATAAAAGCTAATTCTGCCATCAGTTCAGGCTTACTATTACCTTCCACAATCGCAGCAAGCATTGCCCTCCTGATACACCCATAACATCACACTTCTTCTGAAGCTAGCTTTATGTTGGCTGCTTCAAGAACTTTTTGAACTCGATTTATTAAGTTAACTCGTTCTCGAATAAAATTACTACGGTGACGAGTTAAATCGCCTTCAAAATCCGCGCCACAGGTAGTCGGTAAGTTGCTGCCCCACTCGACGTTCTTCGTTGGGGTCATCAGGTTTCTTCCAACCGAGGGCTTGATAGAGGAGTTGGCGGTGGAGGTCGAAGCTAGCTTCAATCAGGTCGCCGTAGGTTTTGGCGGCGGAGATCGCCCAGTTGTAGTAGGCAAATAGGGCAGACAGAATACCCAAGGGTATAGCCCACCAAGCCCCTAAAGCTGCCCAGACCAAAAACAAGATGCTCCATAGCCAGAGGCGGGCGGCGTTGTTCAGGTCGGCGCGGGCATCTTGGAGGTCTTTTTTAGCGGCTTCAGGCAGGAGGAGCCATAGGCGCGACCAGCAAATAATCGCATCTAAGCCATATTTTTCTAGGGGTCTGCGTTCGGCAGTACGCAGGATATTGCCCAAGCGGGTGGGCATCAAGTCAGTATTCACGGGTAGGTTGTGGAGAGCAAGGCGAATTCGTGCCAGGGTTTCTTGCTGGTTAGGGTTGAGGAGGCGTTCGTTGAGTTGGCGATACTCATCGCGCTCGGCTGGGGAGAGGCTGGTGGCTCCTTGGGTTTCGATGATGGTTTTGAGGGCTTGAAATCTGGCTTTTTGTTTAGCTTCTAGGGTTCTTAGGGTTTGGCTCTGTTGGATGAGGGCTTGTTTGTGTTGACGATAATGGGCAATGCGGGTTTGGCGAACAGGTCGCAGCCAGGGGTACCAGTAGCCCTCTAGGAACCGAATGATGGGGGTATCGAAGCGTTGTATGGCGAAGGCAGAGGCGGCAACAATGCACAGAGCACCGACTAAAATGGCAATTTGGAGCGGTTCGGAGTAAGCCGTATATCGGGTTACTAATGTGTTCCAGCCCAACCGTTGAATGGCTGTGACAAAGCCACCCAGCCAAAAGATAAAGGCTGGGGTGAGCAGTGTGGCAACCCACTGTTCGGCAAGTTTGCCACCGAAACTTTCCAGAACTTTTGCTGTCATAGAACTATCCTACGCTGGGGCGGGAACCAGGGGAACGAGATGGGTGGGGCAAAGAGGAATTTCTTCGTTGGCTTCCCGATACCGAGTGTAGTCGTTGCCAATAGGACAAATATATTTCGTCGCGGATTTGAGGAGTGGATCTCCGGACAAAGATTGAAAGCTTCTTTGAGTCGGTTCAGTCTTAAGGAACTCTGTCAGCCAAGCTTGCGTGGCAGGATAACTCTGAAGAATATCGCGGATTGCTTTGGCAGTGGTTCTATCATCAGTTGTACTTTGATTCAAGGTAGATGCGAGTTGCTGATCAATCAGTTGAGCGGTTTCAGTATCAACTAATGTGGGCAACAGTGGACGAATCGTGCGAGCCGCATCAAGAAAATCGCTAATTTGGGGCATGTCAGTTTTTCAGATTAAAGATAGATAGGAAAACGAGGAGGATATTTAGAACGTATAGCTGCTAGACTCCGGTATAGCTGAAAGCTCCCCAGTGGTATGGGTGTGTAAAACTGCGATCGCTTCTATCAAGCGCAATGAAATCAGGAAAGAAGTCTTCTTTTTCGCCATCGGTGCTATCTCTGAGCCAGATTTGAGCTTGACGTAGTGCTTGATCAGGAGGTAACTTCTCCTCGCGCCACAATTCGTAGAATTTGACAAGCAACAGTCGGGTACTGAGGTCAGAAACTGACCAAAGGGAAGCAGCAACCCCAGCGACACCTGCCTGAAGTAAGCCTGTAGGCAAACTAATGGCTTCATCAGCTAGTTCAATTCCTGGCAGTCCAGTTTCGCAAGCGGAGAGAATAGCAAGGCGAATACCACCCTGGTTATTTTCCACCAGTTTGAGGTCGAGAAGATCGCGTAGGGTAAGGACGGCTTCTTCACCTTTACCTGTCATGGCAAGACCACTTTTAAGGGGTTCTTTCAGTTGTGCTTTGCCGTGGCAAGAACAGTGTAAAATTTTGTAATGCGGTAATGCAGACAGAACTGCCTCTCTAGTTGCTTGTTCTTGAGTGAAAACTTGGGAATTTTGGAAAGTGGCGATCGCAGCTTGAACTTCTCTTTTTGAGTTGGGCAAGGGATTAGCATCTTCATGTTTGGGTTCATTAATTGCTAGTATCGAGTCTGCGAAAGTCCGTTGAGCAATTTCTTGAACCGTTGAGAGCGATCGGGCATTGGGAACGTAGGTAAAGTGGATAGCATCAAGAGCATAGTATTTTCCAGTGGGAGCGGTAGAATCTTCGACCCAGGCGGCATGGAGGGGAAGAAAGCTGAGTAGTCCCGTGGGGATGAGGATGGTTTGTTGGAAATTGCGCTGCTGGAGGTAGTTGATTAGGGGTAACATCAGGGGTTGCCAAAGTTGGCGAGTACCTTGGTCAATAGCGTTTAGCCAAGCCTGACGGTTGTTTTGCGATTGGTCATAATAAGTCCTGAACCAGGCTTGAAAAAGTTCTTCTAGGCTGTTTTCGGTGAGTTCATCCAACCAAAGCTCATCAATGCCCTCTTGGGTGAGTATGAGAGCAAGGCTGCCAGCAGAAGTGGTAACGAGGTAGACGAGGGGAATACCGGAGCGGAGAGTTTGGCGGATATCATTAAAGCTGGGTTTAGCCAAAAAGTCTTCATAGCCGCGAACTTGACGGATTTGCTCAATGATTTTCGTCAAGGTTTCGTGTACCTGTAGGGCTTCGGTACGGAGAGCTTCAGGAGTGAGACTATGGTGATCGTCCAAGGTCATCCGCAGGCGTTCTTGGCTTTCGAGGTTACGGCGTTGGTTGGTGGTATCTCTGTATTGAGTATAAAGGTTGGGGGCGAGTTGCTGAAGTTGAGTAAGGTCGGTTCTATCTCGATCTAGGGTTTCACTCAGTCCACGGGCGCGACCTTGTTCTAGAGTTAGAACAGCCGCTTGTAGGTTGCCACTGCGGGCGAGGGCATAGGCAGCACGGCGGGGCAGGTTGTTAATTTCGGCAAGTTCAGCGGGTTTGCCATCAAGTAGTATGGAAGTTTGGTAAAGGATTTCGCCTGCTTCAAAGGCGAGAGTGTAGCTATTGGCGGCTTCTGTCCAAGCTTGTTGCTCAAAGTAGAGGTTGGCGAGGTTGCGTGCAGTATGGCGGCAATTTTTGGGAAGCGCGTCACGGGTTCTGACTTCCAGTGCAAGTTTATAAGCAGCAATGGCTTTTTTGAGATTCTCTGCCTTATCCCCCCGAATCCTCTCCTTGTAGGCATTTGCAAGATTACTCTGAGTCATTGCCCATTGTTCGGGAAACGCTTCACGGGTCAAGACTTGTAGGGCGAGTTCACAAGCAGCAATGGCTTTTTCGAGATTCTCTGCCCTATCCCCCTGAATCCTTTCAAGGTAAGGAGTTGCCAGATTAGCCTGGGTGAGCGCCCACTTTTGGGGAAACGCTTCACGGGTAAACACTTGCAGGGCGAGTTCACAAGCAGCAATGGCTTTTTCGAGATTCTCTACCCTATCCCCCCGAATCGGCTTACTGTAGGCAAGCGCCAAATTTATCTGGGTCTTTGCCCATTGTTCGGGAAACGCTTCACAGGTCAAGACTTGTAGGGCGAGTTTACAAGCGTTGACCGCTTGTTTGAGATTATCTGCTCTCTCACCCCGAATCCGCTCACTATATGCAAGTGCCAGATTATGTTGAGTGAGTGCCCACTTTTGGGGAAACGCTTCACGGGTCAAGACTTGTAGGGCGAGTTCACAAGCAGCAATGGCTTGTTCAAGGTTATCTGCCCTCTCTCCTCGAATCCTCTCAAGGTAGGCATTTGCCAGATTTATTTGTGTTTCCGCCCACCTTTGAGGAAATACTTCACGGGTAAAGACTTGCCCTGCAAGTTGATAAGCAGCGATGGCTTGTTCGACATTATCGGCTTTCTTCTCTCGAATCCTCTCCCTGTAGGCAATTCCCAGATTATTCTGGGTCATTGCCCAATCTTTGGGAAATGCCTCACGGGTAAAGACTTGCAAGGCGCATTGACAAGTAATAATGGCTTGTTCGAGGTTATCTGCCCTCTCCCCTCGAATCCTCTCAAGGTAAGCATTTGCCAGATTCATTTGGGTGGCTGCCCAATCTTCGAGAAACGCCTCACGGGTTCTCACTTGCAGAGCGAGTTTATAAATGGCGATAGCTTGTTCGACGTTATCTGCCCTCTCCCCCCAAATCCGCTCAAGGTAGGCATTTGCCAGAGAAAACTGAGCGAGTGCCCAATCTTGAGGAAACGCCTCACGGGTAAAGACTTGCAAAGCAAGTTCACAAGCGATGATTGCTTGTTCGAGATTCTCTGCCCTATCCCCCCGAATCCGCTCAACGTAGGCGTTTGACAGATTATTTTGGGTCATTGCCCACTGTTGTGGAAACGCCTCACGAGTATATACTTCCAGGGCAAGTTGAGAAGCGGCGATCGCTCGTTCGAGATTATCTGCAATATCTCCTCGATTCCGCTCTATGTAGTCCTTTGCCAAATTATTTTGGGTGATTGCCCAATCTTTGGGAAACGCTTCACGGGTAAAGACTTCTAGGGAAAGTTCACAACCAGCGTTCGCTTGTTCGAGATTCTCTTCCTTATCTCCCCGAATCCGCCTCCTGTAAGCACGTGCCAAATTATACTGAGACATTGCCCACTGTTGGGGAAACGTCTCACGACTAAAGACTTGCAGGGCAAGTTCAGAAGCGGTGATCGCTTGTTCGAGGTTCTCTTCCTTATCCCCCCGAATCCTCTCAACGTAGGCATTTCCCAGATTATTCTGGATCATTGCCCACTGTTGGGGAAACGCTTGACGGGTCGAGACTTGCAGAGCGAGTTGATAAGCGGCGATCGCTTGTTCAAGATTATCTGCCTTCTCCCCCTGAATTCGCTCAACGTAGGCATTTCCCAGATTATACTGAGTGATTGCCCAATCTTTGGGAAAGGCTTTACGAGTTCTGACTTGCAGGGCGAATTGAGAAGCAGCGATGGATTGTTCGAGGTTATCTGCTCTATCCCCCCGAATCCGCTCAACGTAGGCAAGTGCCAGATTATGCTGCGTGTGTGCCCACTGTTGAGGAAATGCTTCACGAGGAAAGACTTGCAAGGCGAGTTTAGAAACAGCGATGGATTGTTCGAGGTTATCTGCCCTATCCCCCCGAATTCGCCTTATGTAAGCAGTTGCCAGATTACTCTGTGTTTCTGCCCACTGTTGGGGAAATGCTTCACGGGTTCTGACTTGCAAGGCAAGTTGACAAGCAGCGATGGATTGTTCGAGGTTATCTGCTCTATCCCCCCGAATTCGCTCAACGTAGGCAAGTGCGAGATTATGCTGGGTATGTGCCCACTGTTGAGGAAAGGCTTCATGAGTAAAGACTTGCAAGGCGAGTTGACAAGCAGCGATGGCTTGTTCGAGGTTATCTGCTCTATCCCCCTGAATCCGCTCAACGTAGATAAATGCCAGATTACTCTGGGTGAGTGCCCAGTCTTGGAGAAACGCTTCACGGGTTCTGACTTGCAAGGCGAGTTGACAAGCAGCGATGGCTTGTTCTAGGTTATCTGCCCTTTCACCCCGAATCCGCTCAAGGTAGGCAAGTGCCAGATTATGCTGGTTTATTGCCCAGTCTTGGGGAAAGGCTTCACGGGTAAAGACTTGTAGGGCAAGTTGAAAAGTGGCGATGGATTGTTCAAGATTATCTGCCTTATGCCCCAAAATCCTCTCTCTGTAGGCATTTGCAAGATTACTCTGGGTGGTTGCCCACTGTTGGGGAAAACCTTCACGGGTTCTGACTTGCAAGGCAAATTGATAGGCGATGATGCCCAATTCCAGGTTCAGCCAGCGTTGCCCCAAAGGAAATTGTTGAATCAAGTTGCCAAACATACTCAGAGCAGCTGCTTCCTGTTGCTGCTGTGATTTGCTTACCAGCAAACTTGCTGCCACTTTCGGCAAAGTTTGCAGCAGTTGTTCATTCAGCTTTTCTTGATGATGTACCAAAAACGGATAAACCTCCTGGGCATCGCCTCGGCTGTCTCTCACAAGCTCTAACACCTTCCGCAAAAATTGCACCGAGTCACTGGGTGGCGACTTCTTTGCTTCTGCATCTGAGATTTGCAGAGATTCTGCCAACTGCCCCACCAACCCCGCCAGATCCAACAACCTCTGCGCCGCTTTGGCATTTCTCCGTCGCTTCAACTTCTCCCCTTCCTGCGCCATTACCTCCAGCAGATCCGCATCCACTAGTTCAGCGTGCTGCTGCAATATTGCCCTTTCTTCCCCACTCGCACACCACAAAAGCTCCTCAATGAGCCTTTCATAAGCCTCTAGCCTTTGTTTGTCCATTCCACCCCACTCCCCACTTACACATCACAACTCATAGTTATGTCAAAAATGAGACTTCTAGATGGTAGCGTTAATTCACAACGTTTTCAAATAAATCACATAAACCCCACCGGCGCTATCGCGCATCCTCTTGTGGGTTTACTGGTTTAACTCTGTATATTTTTGGTGTAAACCCATCTCAATTTCGGGCATCAAGATGTCGTTATATCATTTATGGAGTTGCCTGCTACAGGGCTAGGCAAAACTCTCCAATCGTTTACGACCTCTGTATACGCGCTTGTAAGAAAAAAGAGCGTTCTACTGTCGTCCAATCTTCATCCTGGTTGATAGGTCGTGCTTCTCGCTCACCATTACCAGTTAAGGTCATATCAAGAAGTTGCTCCAAAAGCGTGTCGTAGTTTCTTCGCAAACCTCCCTGTAGGATTGAGCTAAAGTCTGCTGGATGGGTTGTAGCAAAGAGTTTGAAGGTTTCAGTTCCTCTAACTAAAGGATGGTCGTTAGGAGGCGATATGTAGGGGAAATTATTTGGCAAGTATAGCTCTATCTGCTGACCTTGCCGTATACCAATGTTAATAAACTTACTAGGTAGAAACTGCTGGTTCGCTCCCACAACTGGGTAGAGCGGATTGATTGCATAGGTCAATCCGAAGTCGAGAATGCTAACATAGATGGGATGGTGATGGAGATTAACAATCTCAAACTCAATGCGATCGCCTTCCTCAAAAACAGGTAACCCCCCCTCGTAATCTGGCTGAGCCTCCACCCAAGTACCATCACTTGTTCTTCGCCTTAGGTTAAGGTCAAACTTTACTTGATCATTAAGTGAACTTGACAAGTCAGGGTTTTTTAGAGCTAGCGCCTGCTGATAACGTACAATTTTCTCTAAGTTATCATGTAACAAAGTGACCGCACCTGCTTCTTCCACAGTATGAGTGGGCATGATGAGCTGACCATTTTGACCCACCACAGCCCACGTAGGTTTAGTAATGACTCTCAACTGCGGTACCGGGACGCCTTCATTAACTTCTGTTCGGGGTGCGATGATATAAATCCGTGCATCAGCAACTTCGCCTTCTTGAGCCTGTCGTAGCAGTGCTGAGTAGGAAATCAGCTCTACCAACTCATTCATAGCCCCTTTATAATCAGTTGGCACTTGAATATCTACCCTTAGGCGCATCTCACCGTAGAAGTGGGCTGTTTCTATTGCCCGAGATCCTGGAATAATAGCGCCAACATCATTTTCTTCGATAATCTCGGCTTCAGACGTTACAGCACTGATACTGGTAATTTCTACCATACCTAATCTAGGAGTTTCCTGCGTGATTTGTTGAGTTCCTGAAGGATAAATGACCCATTGCGAATCTACGGTAAGACCGTGAGCCGCTCCACCACCCAAGGTAATTCTGTTATCCTCTCTACGCTGCTGAATTGGTAAAAAGCGCATCGGTCTAATGTCATGCACATTGAACAACTCCCTATCCCGCGCTCCTTCCATCTGCGGATGCTGAAACGGATACTTTGCTGTCACCTGAGCGCTGCTACGTTCAAATACATCGCGGTAAGTGATGCCTGATTTAGCAGAGCATAATTCTTGACACAGGAAGTACGTTAAAGCCCCGTAGTCAATCTTGCCGTTACCCTGCTGTATCAAGTGTTCGGAAGCTTTCTCCTCAGCGCTACAACCAGCGATGAGAACATACCGCTCGCTTATGGGTAGCCATCCGCTAGAACCGAAATCCCGGTTTTCTCCTCTACTTACTAAAGTTGCTGCAACTGGTGATGGGGGAAGTTCTTGAATTGGACGGGTATCGGGTTCTACCCAGCGATCGCTAGTGCCAAAGGAGTCACGGACGATACCACCTGAGTGACAAGAATCGAAGATGAGGGTTATGTAAGGAGTTTTCTCACTCAAGCGCAACAGCCAGTCATAGAGTTCGTCATCGGCGATATCCCTATTTTCGTGGGAATAACGCCCACTATCGTAAGGCACAATAGTCTCATCCATGCCATCAGGTTTGTCACCTTCGCGGTCAGTCATCCGAGAACCGTGACCACTATAGTGTATGATGACAATATTGTCAGTACTAACACTAGCAAATAACTCCTGGAAAGCTGTTTTAATGCCGTTGTAAGTAGCTTGTTCGTCATTCAATTGAGTGATGTGGTCTTTTGGAAAACCAAAGTTTTCTTCTAATATTTTTGCCATTAGCTTCACATCATTTATACAGCCTTGAAGTGGGCGCATATATTTGTATTTATTTATGCCAATCAACAAAGCCCACTTATTGTTTTTTCCTATACTATCACTCATTATCAGTCTGCCTTTACCTTAAAATTAACTTAAAATCCTATCTTGAAAGAACCTCTACTTCTAATTTTTTTTGTTCTATACCTTTAGTATCTTCCAAAGAAAATGTCATCATTTCCTCTAGAGACATCGGTTCTTTTCCAGCTAAACTAGTGCTAGCAATTCTGCTTTTCTGAGCTTTAACCAGCTTTTCATAAATATTACGAACGTCACGTGCATTACCAAAATTCTTCCCTCGGAATTTATATTCAGAGAGTAATATCTCTTGCATCTTTGCGGAAACTTCAGGCGGACAAATACGCCCTGCTTTCTTGCACATATATAGAAAAATTTGATGCATTTCTTCTCCGTTGTAGTCAGGAAACTCTATATTATAGGCAATGCGGGAAGCAATACCGGAGTTAGGTAGTAAAACGGAAGCTAAACTAGCAGACTCAATCACAGTCGGTGCTACAATCATTGCCTTCTCGCCACTCATAGTGCTTGCTCCATTAAATTGGTATTACACGTTTTAACTTATGCTAATTTCAATATTCAACTCAATTTCTCGGAATCATCTATGGTTAGTTGTTTGTGGAAATCACAACTCCCCAAATTATACTCCTGAGGGAATGAACAAATGGCTAGTTACTTTCAACTACTTCAGCGCTTCCAAAACTTGACTGTGGCTACCGTGGGAGACCCCCATTTGATACAGCAATGCTTTATCGCTTTTGGTCATACTTGTGAAAGCTCCTAACTCAATAACAGTAAGGTTTAGCCTGTTGACATGAGAACAAGGCTTGGGTTTTGCCAAGGGTTACTATTATATAGGTGTCAGTCAAATGAACTTATGCACTTTGAAGCGGGAGATGAGGGATCGACAACGTGTAAAACTCTCAAAATAGCGTTGAAGTTACGTAAGTCCTATTTGAGTCAGAGCGATCACCCATCCTCAGTCTAAACTCTAAAATTGCCAAAACTGGTTGCTTCCGATATTGAGCATTAAGATATGTAAACAAATTTCCGAAATTTATTCTCAATCCAGTGTAGATTTGTAAATAAAGAAAAATCAAGCAAATAACGAACAAGTTACAGCCATTTTCAGGTAAATAGACCACTTAGAGGATATTGCTATGGGAAGAGAGGTTTATTAGCTATGACTCATTGTCCAGTTTGCCAGACTGACACATCTGTGGGACAAAAATCTACTTGTCCTACCTGTGGTTGGGACATAACACCTTATCCAATAACATTTCAACTACCAGACGAATTCCTACAAAAAGAACAAGCAAAACTGGCTTGGGCGAAACAAACATGGACGCAGGTTCAAGAAGCAGCGCTAACACAATCCCAGCAAGAAGAGTGTCAACAAGAGCGATCGCAACTCCAACTTCAGATATCACAACTTCAATCCCAATTGAATTTAAGTCACGAACAAATCTTAACACTTGAATCACAATTAGAACAAGTTACATCAGAAAAAGAACAATTTCAATCTCAGCTATTTCAAGCACAGATACAATTAGATAAGTCTAACAAAGAACGCTCGCGAATAGAATCTGAATTAAAACAGGTTGAAGCAGTGCGATCGCAATTGCAAGAGCAACTAAACTTTGTATTATTGAAGCTCCAACAGTTAGTAAAAAAAGAGAATTCGTCCGATATCAACATTTTATTCTCTCATTTAGAAGAAAGATTAGAGAGTCTGGAAACAAGCTGGCAGATGTCTATAAAAGTGTTAAAGATTTGGATTCCTCACCTAATTTTAGAATTAGCTCAAGGGCTAGCTTATACACCTGATAAGTCTACTGCAAAAGCCAAAATTATTGATGTGCTTCAATACAGACAACTGTCAGCCCACACAATCTCCTTTCTACAGTCTATACAGTCAGCGTTAGATAACAAAAACGTTGAGATAGATAATCTCAAAGATTATCTAGAAGAGCGGGTGGCAAAAATTGGGGAATATAATCTTGTGACCCAGGTAGATACTCTTTTAGAAGCCCGCCGTGAATTAAAATTCAAAGGCATTATAAGTGATGGAGGTCCCTCATTATATGGCGCTTGATAATCAATATATTAATGTAGTTATCGGAATTGATTTCGGAACATCGCGTTCCGGGTATGCTTATGCCTTTACTGGGGATACAAAAATTTTTGGAAAAAACGACTGGTCAGGCGCACCTGCACCTTGTCCTAAAACCCTGACTCATCTTTTATATTCGCCAGATAGCAAAGTAGAGGCTTGGGGTTTTGATGCTAAGAGAAGACTGGCGCAACTACGAAAGGACAAAGCTGCTGATAAATACAACTTTTTTCAAAACTTTAAAATGCAGTTGCGAGAAGGGAGAGAAAGAACTGCAAATGGTCCTATAATAAGCACAAATAACAGACAAAAATTTGCTGTAATTGATTTAATAACAGATTACCTCAAACAACTCAAAGACCTTGTATTAAAAGAAACTAAAGCCGCAACCTCTGGGGTTTTACGTGAAAATGAAATTCGATGGTGCTTGACAATACCAGCAATCTGGACGGATGCTGAGAAACAATTGATGCGGTACGCTGCACAAAAAGCTGGATTAATTGGTTCTTCAGAGGCTGAAGCGGAACGTCTTTTACTAGTTTTAGAACCTGAAGCTGCTGCTATTTATTTACAAGAACGAGAGAAATTGCAACTAGACCCTGGAACTCGTTTTATGGTAATTGACTGTGGGGGCGGTACAGTGGATATCACAGCGCACGAAGTTGTAGCAGGGAAGGGACTACAAGAAGTAGCTGAAGGAACAGGTGGTGCTTATGGCTCAATGTATGTAGATCGCAGTTTTCAAGAATATTTAGAAAAAAAACTGACTGCTGAAGTTATTGAACGTTTCCACGATGAAGAACCTATAGATTATCTAGAAATGATGGCAGATTGGGAACGCACTAAGTGTGACTTCGATCCAGAGAAAAGTGGCGATATTTATTTCCCCATTAGACCAAAGCTTTATAAGAAATTAACTAAAGACTACCCAAATGTTCTAGAAAGTTTAGCTGACGAACAAGATGGAGAAGATAGTTACATTCTTCTTAACCGTAAGGAGATGAATGCTATCTTCGCTCCTACATTAAATAGTTTAGTTCAAAAAGTTGAAGAAGAATTTGCAAAGCTAAACAGTCGAGGATACAAGTTAGATTTAATTTACCTTGTAGGAGGATTTTCTAGATCCCCCGTACTACGACAGAGAATTCAGGAAAAATTTGGTACAAAAGTTAACAAGATTGTTATGCCTTCAGAACCAGGCGAGGCTATTGTACAAGGAGCTGTGTTTTGCGGACTAAATCCTGAGATGATTCGTACCAGGTGCAGCCGTCTAACATATGGTTGTAAATCCAGAGCAATATTTAATCCTGATAAAGATCCAGAAAATAAAAAATTTCATTCAAAAGATATTAAAGGAGGAGGTTGGTATTGTACAGACCGCTTCAGTATTTTTGTATTGGCTGGAGACAGTGTAGGGGTAAATAAAACAGTCATGCACAGATTCTTACCTACAGAACACAACCAAACAAAGTTCAAACTTGAGTTTTACGCAACCAAAAAGCAGGAAGTTCGCTATACAGATGAAGAAGGAGTTACAAAAATTGGAGAATTGACTGTTGAAATACAAGATACTACAGGCGGACTGAACCGAGAAGTTGAAGTGACAATGTATTTTGGTAAGACGGAAATAAAAGTGGAAGCAAAAGATAAAACATCAGGCAAAAAGTACGATACTGAATTGCACTTTTCATCGACTTATTCCCCAGAATTATTAGGAGTTTAACGTGGAAAATCAACAGAATTCAGAAGAATCAATAAAACAGCAAACATCATTAAACTTGCCTAGGGAAGAGATTGAAATCAATGAAACTAAGAAAGACGACATTTTTCAAGAAGAAATTTTTACTAGTGTGGATAAAAATAACGAATCCGATCAACAATGGGAATTAGATTTCTTACCAGAGGAAGTTGAAAATTTGACATCTAAATCATTAGCAACTGGCGAATTTAGGAAATTATTTCAGTCAATTCAAGATGGATTAAATTCAATTAAAGAAAATTTTAATCAGTGGCAAATTCAAATTGGAATGGGGAATCAATTACAAATGGAAAATACAAAAATTCTCAATTTACGTTCCTCTATTAAAAAAGTTGTACAATGGCTAGAAAGCTTGAAATATGGCAACAGCCCAATATTGTCGGATATTGAAACTGTAGCAAAATTTCTAAATGAGATAGATACTTCTTTTGCATCTTACTCTAGTCTCATCAAACAACACGAAAGCCTGAAAGAGACAGCAAGTTGTTTAGAAAATGATGTCAAAAAATGGCGGGAAAGAGCTAATTTTTATCAAGAACAAAACAAGCAGTACCAATCTATTCAAATTTTCCAGGACAATCCAAATGATTTACGAAGGAATAACGAGCGATTATCTCAAGAAAATCAAGTTCTAAGAAGCAATAACACTCTACTTCAAAATCAAGTTACCTCTATCGAGCGAGAACGAGACACTCTCAAAAACGAACGGGATGAACTAGAAAATGAAAGAGGTAGAATGCTAAGGGATCTAGCAGCAAAAAACCAAGACAAAAACACTACATATACTATTTCTATAGATAGACATAACAAACCTCAACATCATACATTATATCAGGAATTTAAACAACTAAAAGACCAAGAATTTAATGCCTTTAGCAAGGAGATGTTTTTTTATCTCTCCGAACAAGAGTTAGTGTTAAAAGCTAATCGCAAACAGGAAATTGCTAAAATAAAATCGGTTTTGTCAAAGCAAGTTATCATTGATGGGATGAAGCTGTTTACAGGAACTAGCGATTTTTCAGATGAAATAGAGGAAAATGCTTTAAAGACTGTTAGCCAGTCATTTCGCACAGCTGCAGGAATAGCAGAAAATGTTGAAATGTCTGAAACGCTTAGTAATGAACTTGAAAACTTAATCAAACAAGGAATGAAATTGCTTAACGAAACAAGCAGTTCTGGTACTAGTAAGCGATTCAGGAATCAGGAGGAGTTTACTACAGTTGTTAAAGACATCAGTACATCTATTTATAATGCATTAAAGATATCAGAGGAAAAGGAAATTCCCGAAAAAATTCGCATTGATACAGAGAACTTAGTACAAAAAGGTCTTGAACTAGTGAGGAAGATTGCCAGCGCCGATCCTCCTGGTATCCTTTGGATTGAAAAAGAAGGTATCCCATTTAAATCAGATAGACATGAGGCTATATTGGGTTGTGAAGAAGGTGGAAAAATTTTGTTGACGGTATATCCAGGATATATGGTGGGCGATCGCGTTTTTGAAAAAGCTCTTGTCTTCACAGTGTCATAACACTCAATTTGGTTAAAAAATATAACAGATGCAAGAGTTGGTGAACACAGCACTTCCAAAAAAAATTTGGTAGTTACTAAAAATTGTAAAAGCACAACAAATGCCTTGCTGAACGTTTTCGAGATTTTGTGATTTACTGAAGTTAGTTAACAATAGTAACTATGCCTACCTATAAAATCGGTCTGGATTTTGGTACTACCAACTCCATCATTTCCTATCTGACGCCCAGTGGAGAACTAGACGCATTTTCCTATCCCGCACCAGATGGACCTAAATATATCGCCTCCTTCATTGCCTACCATTCAGACGGCTACACCGAAATAGGCAGTCCAGCTCGCAGTGCTGCTGCTCATGACAAGTCTGTTGAAACCTATGGCAATTTTAAGATGCGCTTACCCCTACCAGAGTCTGAGTTTTCCCAATTCTTTCGACTCCACCAGACTCCCGTCAGTGTAACTATTGATTACTTGCGCGAACTGCTAATCTCTCATGAAAACCCCTACAGTTTTAGCAGAGAAAAAGGTGAAATTACTAGTCTTGTTGTCTCGGTTCCAGAAATTTGGCAGCATGATATTTATAATTTAGGTCGGCAGCGCTTGCAAGAATTAATTCAAAAAAATTTAGGACTAGAAAAACAACTCATCCAACTAGTCAGCGAACCTGTTGCAGCAGCCGCTTATTATGCTTGGGAAATACAACGGCGTGCAAAGGAAGATAATATTGAATCTTTTAGTGGCAACTTGCTTGTTTGTGATATGGGAGGTGGTACATTTGATGTGAGTCTCTGTCGTATTTACGGAGATAACAAAGTTGAAGTTCTCTACTTTGATGGGCAAGGTAATAAAGGACTCGAATCAGCTGGTGTCGCTTTTGATCGCTATATTGTTCAGCAAGCTTACACTAAAAAGCACGGTAAACTATTAGATGAAAATAGCCAAGAATTTATTAGCTTGTTGAAGGAATTTGAAAGCGTCAAAATTAGCAGTCACAGCAAAGCTACTAGAAATCTAACTAATTATCTAAATGCCCCAGAAGACAAAGCAGGAGATGAAATTTATAAATTCAGTGGATATACGGTCACTTTAGCAGAAGTTAACGAGGCATTTACCCCGATTGCTTTGGGTATTGAAAAAGTCATAACAAGAGTTAAAAATTATACAGAAACAATTGGCTTAGATATTGATCGTGTTTTTATGGTAGGCGGCTTTTGCCAATTTCTCCTAGTACAAAAAGCCATTACAGATACTATAGGAATAAATAAAAACGATCCCCGCATAGATAAAACATTTAATATTACTAACAGTGCTTATGCTATCTCCTATGGAGCTTGTCTTATTGCTAACGGTTTAGTAGACCCTATAGAGAAATACATTCACACTATTGGTATTGTTCTAGAAACAATCAAGATTTACACCGGAGAGCGCGAGAAACTTGAAATTACTCTCATTAAGGGAGGTTCTAGTCTGGATAGTCTAGTTGAGCCGAATTTTTATTCTGAAGAAGTTACACCAGTTGAGAAACGGATTGCTATTACTCTTTGGGTACAGCTTCGGTCTAAAGGTAAAAAACATCAAGACTCTCTGCAAGACATGATTGATTTACCCAATTACTCCCCTAACGCAAAATATCGTGTTGGGATGAAAGTTGACCGCTCCCATATTGCTTATTTAATAATTAAGGAGATACGCTCTGGACAAATTGTTGAATATAAACTAGGAGATATCATTGCCAAAATGTTTCCTGGTTTAGTCTTAGATGAAAAAGAAGAGTAACTTTCTTATAGTGTTAATTATACTAAACTTATAGTAATAAATAAATCAAGGATAGCTATGCAGCAAAATCTACAACATGATATCGCTTGTCTTAATAAATTATTGCAACAAATACAACAGCATAAAAACTTTTTAGATTTTGAAACAATTCAACTTCCTTTTGAATTAGTACAGGCAGAAATTAAACTTTGGGAATCCATCTTTAATCCAGAAGTACTACGACAACTGGCTACCACAGATACAGAGACTATAGAAGCGTGGGCGATCGCTCTTTTTCAAACCCTCAACAACCTGTTAGCAGTTCTAAACACCTGGTTACCCCATCTGACGACTTTACCTATACCAACGACACTTAAGCAAAAAATAACCGAACGATCTCAAGCAATAGAACAAATTGCTAACAGTAAATCTAAACTTTTGCAATCCGCAAGCGAGCTACTGCAAGAGGAACAACATTTGCGTAAACAAGAAGATGAATTCAGAAGCTTAAAGGAGAAAGCCAGCCAGCTACAAAAAATTAAAGCCGAAGTGCAAGCAACTAACTTGGAAACTTTTAGACAAGAGATATTAGCCCAAGAGGCAACTTTAAAACCACAACGCCAAGTTCTTGAAAATCTGCAGCAACAAAAAGCTGATTTAGATGAACAAATAGCAGCACTTCAAAGACAGCAAACCGCCCTTAAGGAAGAGATTAGTTACTGGCAATCTCGACAGAATCGGCTAGAAACCAACATTCGGAGCGCAGTTTCAGAACTGATAACCTTGACACAACAACAACGAGAGCGTTTATCAGAAGCTTTATCCCAAGAGCTAGCTACACTCGAACAACAACGAGATAAAGTGGCAAACCAAGAACAAGAATATCATCAAGCTCAGCAACAATTACAAAAAGCAACAGAAGATTTTCAGAAATACCAATCTGCAACTCAGGAAATTTTGACAGCCATAAACAATCATTATCAATCAGATCGAGACTTGGGAAGATTGCTACCTGTAGATCATCAAAAAGTAGATAGCCTCATCAAAAATGTTCAAGAAGTCCTAGAAACAATTGATCAAGAATTAGCTGTAGCCCGCAGTAAACATGAGCAAACTCAACAAAAAAATCGTTGCTTTTTTTAATCACTAGTTATTTAATGCCACATATATCCAGTTTGGATGAAATTGTGAGAATTCGCTCTAAACCAAACCCCCCAAACCACCCAGTAACTCTGGCAGCCAATGCAATATCTCCCATCCGTCCTAATGGTAGATGCCCTTGGGGAGCTTTCTCCAAATCAAATATCAATATATCTCCGTACCATAATCCGCTTTTGCTTCGCCAACCAACTACTTCCCCGAACACTTCATAGGTTTTTTTATCTGGATTAGAACCTGCTGCTATTTTTTTCCAAATCTGATTTTGAACGCTAAAACCAAAGTGTCCATGACTGTATTGCACCCACAGTTCATCAATGATACGTAGAACGTCGCACGGAAATTTGCGAAGGCTTTCAATGTCCATGTAACCTTGCTTTTGCCGTTTGGCTGTTTTCAGCATCAATGTAACCGTTTCTCGATCTGCATCTTTCCACCTGCCATCTTCCAGAAAAGCTTCTAGTATTCTAAATTCTCGCAATCTTGACAAGTCTTTCGGTGCTGGAGATTGGCAGTTAATTCCCGCTTGACTAAGTTGCCCTTGACACACCTGTAAACGTTCCCAAACCTTTCTAGCCCAAGCCAGTTTTGCTTGCTCTTTTTGCAACAATACCTTTGGTATTTGACCATAAAAGGTAGGTGGGTAGGGAGTTACATCCCAGCCACATTTTGTGCAGCATTTAATTGTGCCTTCAATATATTCAGTCTGGCAAACTGGACAACCGGTCATCTTAGCCCTCGCTGTCAATTCACTAAAAACTACATTAAGCTACAATTGTGTAACTTTATCTACCACATAAATTATACTTCTCCGTCCAGTGTTACACGCGCTGCTTGCTTTAAAGCACCCTGAAATTTAAGATTTACTTTATAATTCATCTTTAAGTGTAAATCTTTCTAAATAAGTAAGGTAAGAGCCATCAAGGCGCTGCAATACTTAAAAAGTATGCATAAAATTCAGTACATTCAGAATTACTATCTAATTTACTAGAGTTGGAACACTTTCAGCAATCTATAAGCTAATTTAACTGGATTATACGGAACTGCTACACATGAGCGAGCAAAAATTACAGTCCTACTTGTTTTTGATTCAGGAACTCCTGCGATGTTCTAGCGGTACTGAGAAAGCCATCTTAGATGCAAGTCCAGATCTCATAGATGATGGCTTAGTCTTGATGATGCAGCAGATGATACAAACCTATGCTCAGATGCGCGATCGCAACACCGTAGATGCTTTAAATAAACTGATCCAACTTGTGTCTGAGAGACTTGAATTAACAACGGTAGCTCAAACTCCCTCAACTAGCTCAGATACTGTTGTATCTGCAACTTCTACCACAACTTCAACATCTGCTGATGCGACAACTCCCTCCTCAACTCCAAACACCGATGAAACTGCTTTTATTCAAGAGATATTGCCATTGATATTACAAGGAGATGGCAATCTTGAAAATACAATGCAGTTAATATTCCAGTCCTTTTTAGGACAATTAGATTCAGCATCAGCCCAGCAATTACAGAGTTCTGTGTTAGGGAGTGGTGGTAATTCTCAAGAGTTTATCAATCTGTTATTGCAATCTGGATTTCTAGGTCAGATGGATTCTGAATCGGCTCAAATAATCCAGACATTAATGAACAATCTCTCCCTACGAGGTCAAGCAGACTCTCTCCAAGAAAACTTGGTGTGGACTATCGATGAGATGCTTCAATTAGCTGAAAAGAGAGGTAATTCCCAAGGTGCAGAAGCATTAAAGTATCCGCTTCATGAATTGGCTAAGACATGGGGAGTATCGTTATCAAATGACGTTGTTCAGGCACAAGTCGTTGACTCCCAAAGTACACTTTTACAGATAGCTTTTTTGAAGATTGCTCAAACTAAAGAACAAGGAAAAAGTCACGAGCATATCTACTCAGAAATTTCTCCATTATTTGAAGCAAATATCGATAAATTAAATGACAAACTTCCTCATGTACTTCAAGCTTGGTCAACGACATTACCTAAAGGAACGCGGGATCAATCTAAACAAATTGCTGCAGCCATCTTTTTGATGGGAGAATCAATAGCTAAATTTCCTTTGGGGAGTGTTGCTACTAATATTGAGATTGCAATTTCCAGTTATGAAGTTGCTTTAAAATTTTTCACTCATGAGGACGATCCAGAATTATGGGCAACCGTTCAAGGCTCTTTAGGAAATGCTTATTTGGATCGGATTCGAGAAGATAAAGCAGAAAATATAGAAAAAGCAATTATTGCTCATCAAAATGCTCTACAAAACTTTTCGCTTCCCAAATCTCGGAAGGAGTGGGTTGCTACTCAAATACACTTAAGCAATGCTTATAGAGATCGTATCCGAGAAGATAAAGCAAAAAATATAGAAGTGGCAATTGCTGCTGCTGAAGCTGCTTTAAAAGAGGTAAACCGAGCAGAATTTCCTCAAGAGTGGGCAATGGCTAAGCAAACTCTGGCAAATGCCTATGGCGATCGCATCAACGGTAATCATGGGAAAAACGTTGAAGTGGCAATTGCTGCTTACCACGAAGCTTTGGAGGTATACACTGAAGAAAGTGCTCCTGAAAGATGGGCAGGAATTCAAAACAATCTTGCTCACGCTTATCGAAAACGCGGTCAAGGAAACCGAGATGAAAATTTGGAACTAGCAATTGAAGCTTGTACAAAAGCTACGTCTGTCCAAATTCGTGAAAAGAATCCACCGACTTGGGCAACAGTTCAAACAACTTTGGGCACTACTTATCTTGAGCGTATTCAGGGTGACCGATTTGAAAATTTACAGTTAGCAATTACAGCACACAGAGCGGCGCTTGAAGTCTACACTCCCGAAACCTTCCCAGAACAGTGGGCAATGACCCAAAGCAATTTAGCTGTTGTTTATTTTTACGCAGCTGACCGATTTACAAAAAACCGTGAAACCCATTTAGAATTAGCAATTAATGCTTGCAAAGCCGCTCTGCAAGTTTACACCCGCGAAGCGTTTCCTGAACGCTGGGCAGGAACTTGCACAACCCTCGCAAATGCTTATGGTAGGCGGATTCACGGGGATAAGGCAGCAAATCTGGAATTAGCGATCGCAACTTATAAAAAAGCCTTGGAAGTCAGTACTCATGAAGCTTTACCTCGCAGTTGGGCACTGATTCAGCTATGTTTGGCAAATGTCTACAGTCATCGTATTCAAGGAGATAAAACCGAAAATATTGAACTGGCGATCGCTGCTTGTCATGAAGCCTTAAAAATTTATACACCCGAATCTTTCCCTTCACTTTGGGCAATGACCCAAAACAATTTGGGAACGAGCTACATAGAGCTAGGCGAAATTGAAGCAGCAATTAATTCTTATCGATTGGCTTTAGAAATTCACACGCCTAAAACTAACCCTGTTGATTGTCTCAAGCATGGGAGCAATCTTGGTAGAGCCGCTCTACAGGTTGGAAAATTGCAGGAAGCCATTGCAGGATTTCGCACCGCTGTTGAAGCAGTAGAACAAAGTCGAACTTGGGCAACATTCGACCTACGAAAACAAGAGCTATTGTCAGATGCAATTAATGTTTATTTTGGCATTGTAGAAGCTTACGTTAAAAATAATCAACCAGACAAAGCTATTGAGTACGTTGAACGAAGCAAAGCTCGGAATTTAGTTGAACTTTTAGCGAGCCGCGATCTCTCCCCTGAAGGAGTCCCTGAAAGCGTGAGTGAAACCTTCAAACAATTGCGCCAGAAAATATTGATAGAGCAACGTCGCCTTGAAACTATTGAGGAGCGCTTGGGGTTTCTTAATATTGGAGATGACGAGCAGATAGATAATTTGGAAATTGAACCTGTGGCTCGTGAACATCTCAATCAGTTGCAAAAACAGCTTGATGATGTGATGGAGGTTATCTATCAAATTAACCCTTCCTTTAGAGAAACTCAACAGGTTATACCTATCTTATTTGAGCAAATTCGCTCTGGAATTGATGAGCGAACCGCCATTGTTGAGTGGTATCTAACTTCTAATAGTTGTTACACCTTTGTCATAACTTCTGATTGTCAGCAACCACAAGTTTGGTCATCTGCTGCTATCGACAATGAAATTGTTCAAGACTTGAATAATTGGTTTAAGGAGTATTTTGACGACTACCAAAAGGATGACGATAAAGTTCATTGGCGATCGCAGTTAACCAAACGTCTTCAGCAGCTTGCTCAGCTTCTCCATATTGAAGATATCCTGACTTTTGTGCCTGCTAGTTGCGATCGCATCATCTTGATTCCCCATCGCTTTCTACACCTACTTCCACTTCACGCCTTACCTCTCAACGATGGTACCAACTTGTTCGAGCGCTTTCCTGGTGGCGTCAGCTATGCTCCAAGTTGCCAGTTGTTGCAACAAGTGCAACAGCGACAGCGCCCAAATTTTGAATCTATCTTTGCCATTCAAAACCCTACCCAAGACCTCCATTACAGTGGTCTCGAAGTCGCTGCTATCCAAACTTTTTTTAACCCAGAATCTACTCATGTTTTGAGAGAATCAGCCGCTACTAGAGATGCAGTTGATAGTGATCTTTTAAATTCTTCGCACCTCCTCCATTTTAGCTGTCATGGCTACTTCAATCTTGCCAATCCCCGTAAATCTGCCCTCATCCTGGCAAATACTCAACTCAATCCTGCGCCTACTAAACTCGATCAATATATCCATCTCAAGCAAGGTGACAACGTCTTCGATCTGAACAGATGCCTGACTTTAGATACCATTTTCACATTTAACTTCGACCAATGTCGTCTTGTCACCCTTTCTGCTTGCGAAACCGGATTAATCGATTTCCACAATCTTAGTGATGAATACATCGGCTTACCCAGTGGGTTTCTTTATGCTGGTAGTCAAAATGTCATATGCTCTCTCTGGCAAGTAAATGATCTGTCTACTACATTTTTAATGATTCAGTTTTATCAGAACTTGGAGATGGGATTTTCTGTAGCAGTTGCCCTCAATCAAGCTCAACTCTGGCTTAGAGATATCACTGGGGCTGAACTAAAGCAATTGATTCAAGAAAAGCTACCCCTCAGACCAACTCAGAAGATGGATTTTATTAGAAAATTCCCAACTGACAGTAAGCCATTTCAAGACCCATTCCACTGGGCTGCATTCTGCGCTATTGGTATGTAAAATTTTGGATATACCTACTCCATAACAAGTTTTTTGGACGTAAGCACAAGATTTGATACTAGCGATGCAACAGACGGAAGCTGTGCTTTAGAGGATACGCGATCGCGTTTATATAATTTAATTTAACGCTCAAGGGAGGAACTTTCTGGCGATTGCCCGAAGGGCAGTAAGCTCAAGCCCAATTGCTTGCATTTTCCTTTACCAAGAACGTAGAATAGTAAGACAGGTACGAGCGCTGGGGGTAAGTTTACAATTTCCTTACTGATTGTAGTAGCCTCACAAAAATTTCCTTCTCTAAACCTAGACCAAATTAGGGGCGCTAAGTTTACATTTGCCTTGCTGATTGTAGTAGAGTTTGTAACTTCTAGTTGCCTCAAAAGTAGTTGCCTCAAAAGTTGCCTTTCTGCTGCCACTTTAGCTAGACTTAAGTTCGAGGAATAGTCATATAAGGTTTCCCCTGTTCGATCTCCTCCAGTGGCAGCAAAGCCACCACTGAATTTAGCGTTAGTTAAGTTGTACTGTACACCAATGACTGTAATGTCTTCAATAATTGCTCCTCGTAGCTTTAAGCTAAGCATCTCTTTTTGAGATAGCCCCAAATTTGCTCTAGTTAAAATAGTATCGACCAAGTTAGCAGTGCTTAGATTTTTTGTACGCAAAAGATTAGCGCCTCTGAAGTTAACATGACTTAGGTTTGCATTGGTTAGGTTTGCATTATTTAAATTGGCACGAAAAAGATTTGCATTACTCAAGTTGGCACTACTTAAGTCAGCATCACTCAAGTTAGCATTACTTAAGTCAGCATTTCTCAAATCGGCACCTTGTAAGTTAGCACTGTTCAGGATAGCACCAGTCAAGTTGGTTTCACGCAAATTAGCATTGTGAAGATTGGCACCGCTTAAATCAGCATGACTCAAATTATCTCTGCTCAAATCCTCACCACTTAAATCCGCACCAATATAATCTTCAGCCAAATTAAGCCCAGCAATTCTTGCCAACTCCGATAGCTTTCCTGTTGGTTCTTCATCAATTGCTTGAAAAAGTTTGGTAAGTTCTTCAGGAATTATCGGCTGGGTCATATCTGACTGCTACCTTACTTATATAATTTTCTAATTCAGGTTTTAAATATCGCAGTAACAATCCTATTTTAGTTTCTTTTTGTTTTTTCTTTTCTCCATCATCTAAACCTATTATTTCTATACAATTTCTATTAACACTAATTTTAAAAACTGCTTCTATCTCACAGCAGTTACTTACTTCTAATAACTCTAAAATTCCTAAAAGTTTTTTTTGCAAACACCCATACAAGATTCTTGATTCATTTCTTATAGTTGATTCATTATTCAATTCAAATTGCCAAACAGGAGCTTCTGATGCACCTACAGGCATTGCCCTCCAGTTATCATCTTGATTTAAAAGTTGTCTACGTTCACTCAAGGGCATACTTCCATTTTTTAAATCAAAACATAATTCCCCACTTTTAATACCAAATTTAACATCTATACTTTCTTTTTTAAAAGTAAATTTATTTATTTTTGGAATTGTTAATTCTAAATTTCCAAATGAAATAGTTAGTTCAATATTCATCTTATTAAAATAATTCAATTTATAAATTCCGATCTCAATAACAGCTAATTTACCATCATACTTGTGCTCTTCTATCAATTTAATGGATTTTAGCAGAGGGATTGAATAGTTTTTTGAGGATGTATTAACAACAAAAGTTTTTTGGTTTGCACAAGTTACTTCCTGTTCTGCCTGTGACAACTTAACTTCAGTAAAATTTTCATATCTCTGTGAATCATCAACTTTATCAAGAACAAAATCTTGTAATTTCAAGTTGCCTGGATTTGATGTATGCGCTGCACGGATTAAATCTGTTAGCCATCCTTCAGATTCTGCTTTTTGTATTAATATGAAAATAATTTCCCCTAAATTATTACCAGAGCCAACAATTACTTTTAACTTCTTATCCAATTCAAATAATAACATCTGTTCTAATAATGATTCTTGGGGGAAAGCATCAATGAAAGCTTCTTGTAATTTTTTGCGCCTTTGACCAGCTACTAAGTCCATATTTTTCAAGACCAGTTCCTGATGTTGCTTACAATTGGAGAAAAGAATGCGATTACGTCGCCAAGTATTAACCGCCTTCTTTTGCAAAACCCTAGTTGAAGGATTTTTCTCTATAATTGCACAATCTTACTAGATTTTATCAGTATTTGCGCCGAATGTGTTACATAATAGCTGTAGCATTGAATTAAGCTCAACTTTTCATAATTCATAATTCGACACCTTTTCACTGGGCTGGTTTCTGTGCGATTGGTCAATAATGAACGAACAACGCCAACAACCTTATCTATACCATGACAGCGCTTTGCTCACTTGTTGAGATATATCGATATGCCCCAAGGTGAAGAACTTAGAAATTTAGTTCATGATGTTGCAGATGAAATTAGACCGGATGGAGACAATGCCAGGAACTCGGGAAGAGCCAATAGAAATCCCATCTGGTTTAGGCTTACCCGCTTTAGTAGAACATTCACGGCGAGGAAATCGTCCTGCAGGGCAACCTTGGAAAAGCCATCGGTTTTATAAGGTAGGTAACACTACTGTTCATGAAAGACAATTACAGAGATGCTAAAATGTTGATCACCAGTAAAATTGTAGAATTTTATATCGGTCGCCAAAGGACGAGAAAATCATGAAGACAGTTCGTGTTGTTCTCCAAGAAACTGTATCTGAAAGTGATGTAGATGCTGCTGCATGGAATAATGACTGGTCTCTAATTCGGACAATTAAGGCGGACGAAAACACACCTCACGAAGTCATTTGGCAAGATAGCTTACAAAATGTAACCATTCATTACATTGAAGATTTTTATATTGGCGTAGCGTACTTTGTAGTGCGTGGTGATGACCTAGATTCGGTTGTGGAAGATATTCACACCACTTTGCGTATTTATAAAGAGGATGATGTAATGGCTGGCGGCGACTTGCTGACGGAACCTTTGAAAAAATTGAAGAAGACGAACTAACCTTGGATAATGAAACGGAGAATTCGCTATGACATCTTTCCTGTGTGACCGAGTTATGGATTTTGATGCGGCTAGGGGTTATGAAGCCGAGGATGTGAAACAGTTGATAAATAAGGTACAGACTTCACTGTCTGAAATTGAAAACTCAAAAATTTTGGTTTTACTGAGAAACGCTCACTACTTGACCACAAAAGCTTTCGCTGTCCTTTACAACTACATCCGTGAGTCAAGTACAACCAATGTAGTCTTTGTGCTAATCTCTACCGACAAATCCAAAATCTTTCCTCCCCTATTGGATTACGTTCAAAACGACATTAGCTTAGGTGCAGCATGACCCAAGACCAACCAGATGATATTGATTCGTCAGATGATGAAAATTGGGACTGGAAAGAAGAATCGTTGCCAATTTCTGTTGCTGTTTAGCTTTTGCTTTTTCGATTCTCCAACACATACTATCAGAGGGCGATCGCGTGTTAAATAATGTTTGCTCAACTATCCTCGTCACCCCCGCGTGAAATAATCTATTTGTATAATGCGAGGGGAGTTGAGCAAGATGCCAAAAAAGAATCAAAATAATTCTCAAGGTAATGTCGAACCACAAGCTTCTCTAGGTTCTCGCATCTTTAAGGCGCTGACCGAAACAGAAATTTCCCAGCTACTCGATGAATTATTTGTAGTTTTATCCGAAGAACAGCGATCGATAGCTTTAGCTCAACTCCAACCGGATACCAAAGCAACTTTAACTCAAATCATTGCTCCACCTCAAATAATTGAACCAGAAAAAACAACCAAAACACAACCAACTTCCTTAGCGAAATTAGCTCAAACTTGGTCGGAATTATGGCAAGAATGGAATCAAATTATTTGGGAAGCATCCGAGGAAGAGGGGAAGTACATAGTCCAAGAGGTACGTTGGGAAGAACCTTATTTTGATAATTATACTTTTGTAGAGGATTTAGAAGCGATCGCCGAAAAAATGAAGCCATTGGTAAAAACGGCTTTTGAGAATGGCTTTAGTTACGACGATGGTTTTGCTGTCAGTTTACTAGAAGCAGAAAGGGAAATTTCCGATGGCATACCCGAGTGGATGGAAATTCATGACGGGATTCATTTGGAAGCAGCGATCACCCATTGTTTGTTGGAGTGGGAATGGTTATTAGTGCATAGACAAGGACAAGATGGGTTTAAATTCGCGGAAAATATCCGGGAATGGGAAGAAAAATTCGTCCACGTCAGTTTAGATGGTGATGCTGTCATCGATTTCTGTTCCGATTTACCCAATGTTCAAAAACAGTTGATGTTAGCGGGAATGACAGCTAATCAAGAGAGTTCCCTGTGGAAATATGACCTGGAAAATACCCATTCCCATTGGCATATGTTTTACATGGAAGCAATGCGTCAATTCGCTACACCAGAAATATATTTAAACAATCTCCGAGCCACTATTCCCCAGGAGTGGGAGAATGGTCTACCTGTCATTGAGGATTTGTTGGCAAAGCAGGAGTATCGTCAAAGTCTTGCAGTCATTCAAGAGACTTTGGATTCCTTGTTAAAAAACAAACAGGATAATAGTCCTTGGACACCAGAAACATCCTTATTATTCGTTTTAATGAACGGATTTGCTTACGGGTATGAGAACGGAGAAAATGTAAAAAATTTACTGCGCTATTACCAGCAAGCAGTTCGAGAGTTGGGAGAAACTGAACGGGTAAATGCTCTAGAAATGCAGTGTATTACTTTTGAATCTTGCTACGATTGGGCTAAGATGCTGGAAGAATTTGCAGAGATACAAGTGTCTGAAAATACTCGACAAGCATTGTTTAATTCCTGGCGTAACTCGATAATTAAACGTGGTACACCATACAGGCATTCAAATTTTTATACAACAGATAAAACTGTAAATAGTTGGTGGTTGCATTGGCTACTTGACAGTATGACAACTGCAGAAACTGGATATGCTTGGTTTGAACAGCGAATGACCGAGTGGTTGGCAAATTTACCTGGAGATAGGGCAGAATTAGGTGAAGAATATAGTGTTTTACGCTTGCTAACCAAGGATTTGACCGATATTAAGTACCAAGGAAAACCTCCTTACCCTAAATTTTATGAGGTGGTAGTTGTACCCAACCAACCATCTACACCCGATGATGTTTCCAGAAGAAAGTCTCTTCAAGAATACGCACCTTCAGATTTGTGGGAAAGGGTGATGGATTATTGGAGAGCAAATTTACACAATTTTGTCCCCAAACCAGAACAGTCTCAAAATTCGGATTACAGTAAAAATGCGGAATGGATGTCTGCATTGAAGGAATTAGCACCGCAGAGTTATCAAAGGTTATTGTCGGAATGGAAAGTGAACCATCAACGACGACGCAATTTGTGGAAAGCGATGGGAAATTTGGGGTTGATGTGATGCTGTAAGCAAACAATTCATCAATATCTTCGCTTGCTTTTGGCGTAATAATACGTCGTGTCATTTATTTTTTCGTGGGAAACGTTGCATCAGTGGATTAACCAGGAAAGATGCGAATGCCTCCGGCACGCTTATCTTCGAGAGGCTTTAAGGTAGGCACTATATTAAGTACTACAATTAAAATCGCAATCAACACTAAACACATAAAAAATCTTATTTTCTTATTATTATTTCATGCCTAGCATTAAAGTAACCAACGATACATTAGATAAAATTCTGGCACTCCAAATTGCAGTGACCCTGCATTAGTAGAACTGCGTCAAGAGGTGACAGAAGCAAAATTCTTTTGTTTGAGGAAGAAGAGAATGAGACTGATGCCAAACCTACCAATTAAGTGATTGTTATAATAAAATCATTTCCCCAACTCACTTGGTAACAGCCATGATGACTCAATTAATGGTTCAGCCCTCATCTTGGGTAGATTCCGGAATTCAAATTAGCAAAGTGAGAAATCTCAATTTGTTCAAATTTACCTCGGAATTACAAGCTCGTTTGGAAGAACTTTCTGAGAGAAAAAAAGCTGAGATGCTTACCTTAGAAGAGGAAGCAGAATTAGCCGGAATCTTGGAATTAGATAGAATTTTTACATTACTCAATGCCAAAATCATAGCTGAATCATGACAGTTAATGCCGCCACGAAGAAATTAGTCAGAGAAAGGGCAAAATTTCTTTGCGAATACTGTCATTCTTCAGAAGAAGCAAGTACAGCTTTATTTGCAATTGACCATATTATTCCCCGTTCACTGCCTGGTTCTACGGATGAGCCAGATAATTTAGCTTTAGCGTGTCAGCGTTGTAATGGATATCGCTATAATTTTACAACTGGTATAGACCCGGAAACTGCACAGAAAATCCCACTTTTTAATCCTCGCAAGCAAAAGTGGTCGGAACATTTTATTTGGTCAGCAGATGGTTTAAGAGTTATCGGTACGACTCCCACCGGACGAGCTACTTGTAATCGTTTAGACTTCAATGATGACCGTCATAATGATGGTTCGATTGTGAAAGCACGTCGTTTTTGGTTAAAAGGCGGTTGGCATCCCCCTTTAGACGATCCACGACAAGGATGAATGTATTTTGTGTCAAAATTTTGCTAAGCAATGTCCTTAATCACCCAATTTTCTTGTTTACCGAATAAACCCAAAAATCTGCGATTTGGCTCACGTTGAAAATCTGGAACTTATAGATGAAAATTGGATTTTAGATATGAATTCTCTTAGAATACAAGCAAAAACTGGTTAAGTAATTAAGCAGATTACAAAAAACTTTCACCATAGCTGCCCCTAGCCCTCTGCGTGTCCGAATCATGTCCTATCTTACCCCAGAAGCTAAACTCAAACTATCTAATACTATCCGTCAATTGCGCGAGCGTTTGTTAACAGATTTACACAATGCTGTTGATAGTACTTATCGTTTGTCCCTACCTTTTGCACAGGCAGGATTGGCTGAGATGAGACTGATGGGCAAACCATTGCTAGTGGAAGTTACGATAATACGATTAAAATTTGGCATCTGGAAACTGGGGAATTGCAGCGCACTTTTAAAGCACATTCAAGAGCAGTTTGGTCAGTTGCATTCAGCTGTAATGGATTACTCGCTAGTGGTGGTGACAGTGACACACAAGTAAAAATCTGGAATTGGGAAACAGGTGAAATACAGCATACCCTTGAAGGTCATTCAAAATTTGTGCGTTCTATTGCCATTAGTCCCAATGGTACGACACTTGCTAGTGGTAGTGCCGACAACACCACTGACGTGCGATCGCTTAATTGATGGTACTAAAACAAGCACAACCCCCGCTTCCCGGTACAACTGTTGCATCTGTGGTTTAAATTCTTCTGGTGGTAACATCGTCAAAGAACGAATTGAGCGCACTACTTTTTCAAATTTTGGTTTACTGTCGGTCTAACCAAAATGTCCACTCATTTAAGCGGTTTTCTTCTTCAATCCTAGCTAAAGCAGCGCGATATTGGGCTTCGCGATTGAGCCAAAATCCTGCTGTACTCCCCAAAACCCGTTCTAGCTTCAGAGCTGTTTCTTCATTGATAGGTGCTTTGCCATTAATTAACTGGCTGATATGTTTAGTAGTATAGCCTAATCGCTCTGCTAACTGTACTTGTGTCCAATCACGCTCTTCTAAGAAATCAGCAATGGTATCACCAGGGGAAGAAACCCAATCGGGGGTGAATGTTCGGGTTGTCTTAATCATGGTAATCTCCAATGAAATGCAGTTTGCTGTCAGCGAAGGTAATTTCCATGCGTTAGTAGACTATACTAGTTTACCATTTTGGTAAATAAATGTGTTATTACCAGACAAAATATCATATCAAATAGTCTTTACTGGTTTGGTAAATAATTTTTTTTAGAGTCTAAGCCAGAAGAACTTATCCGATGAGCAAATTGCGGAACTTATTGACAAGGGACATTTGACGGAGGTTGAGCAGGATGAAGAAATATCGCAGTGAGGCATTTGCCGCGATTCATGAGACGATGGAAGCTTTGCACGAGGTGGGGGCTATCACCAAGCAAACCATGCGCGAGTTTGATGAGACGTGTCTTTCTCCGGTTGAGATGCTAACACCAGAGCAAATCAAGGAAATTCGGGAACATGAGCGGGTATCGCAACCCGTTTTTGCCCGTTATCTCAATGTTTCTAAAAACCTAGTTTCAGATTGGGAGCGTGGGAAGAAAAAGCCAGGTGGTCCTGCATTGAAGCTGCTGCTGCTTGTCCAGAAACAAGGACTTGATGCAATTGCGTAATGGATATACATTGAAGCTTAATTATTGTCCGATCGCACAAAAAGCTGCCCAATGCTGAGGTTCACTGTAAATTGTTTTGGCTCTTCCGTACTTGTTATGCTAAAATAACAAGTACGGAATCGGGAACAG
>JAWQFQ010000004.1:69937-117134 GCA_035967975.1 Scytonema sp. PMC 1070.18 | reverse complement strand
ACAACTAACAACTAACAACTAACAACTAACAACTAACAACTAACAACTAACAACTGTTTTTCCCTGAAATTATGAGCGATTTTCTTCCAACGGGCATTCAACTATCGTATTTAGTCGCTGCATCCTTATTTATTCTGGGGCTGAAAAAATTAGGTTCTCCTGCAACAGCACGACAAGGTAATGTCACAGCAGCGGTGGGGATGCTGTTAGCAATTGTGGTCACGCTCCTCGACCAAAACGTGTTGAACTATCAGATGATTTTGGTAGGGTTGGCAATAGGTTCGATAGTGGGTGCGATCGCAGCCTACAAAGTCCAGATGACAGATATGCCCCAAATGGTGGGTTTGCTTAACGGTTTGGGAGGTTTAGCTTCAGCATTGGTGGCTGTTGCAGAATTTTGGCGGTTGCTGAGCCATTCTCAAGCAGTCCCCGTTGACGCTAACATCTCCATGCTTCTGGATGTGCTTATTGGTGGAGTCACCTTCACAGGGAGTATGATTGCCTTTGCTAAACTGCAAGGAATCATGAGTGGTTCCCCAATTACATTTCCTTTGCAGCAACCGATTAACGCCTTACTCTTTCTTACATATTTGGCAGGAAGTGCCTACTTATTAATCGCACCACATAGTTTACCCGTCTTCTTAGCAATTGTTCTTGTTTCCCTAATACTGGGTGTGATGTTTGTTATCCCCATTGGTGGTGGCGATATGCCGGTGGTGATTTCACTATTGAACTCCTTCTCCGGATTGGCTGCGGCTGCGGCTGGATTTGTGGTGATGAACAATATGTTAATCATCGCTGGGGCGCTAGTAGGTGCGTCTGGAATTATCCTGACCGAAATTATGTGTAAGGCGATGAATCGCTCCCTAATTAGCGTACTCTTTGGTGCGTTTGGCGGAGGCGGAGTCTCTGGTGCAGCTGGTAGTGGCGGTGCAGGTGCAACTGATCAAACTGTCCGCAGCATTGACCCTGAAGAAGGCGCAATGATGTTGGGTTATGCCCGTTCCGTAGTTATTGTTCCCGGTTATGGGATGGCGGTAGCCCAGGCGCAGCATAGCGTCCGTGAGTTGGCAGATCAGTTAGAACGCATGGGCGTTGAAGTTAAGTACGCCATTCACCCCGTTGCTGGTAGAATGCCCGGTCACATGAACGTATTGCTAGCAGAGGCAAATGTGCCTTACGAGCAACTTTACGACATGGACGATATCAACCCTCAGTTCGACCAGACAGATGTTGCGCTGGTCATTGGGGCAAATGATGTGGTGAACCCAGCAGCACGGAGTGATTCCAACAGCCCAATTTATGGTATGCCTATCCTAGAAGTAGATCGGGCGAAGCAAACGATAGTTATTAAGCGTGGTATGAGTGCGGGTTTTGCTGGTGTAGACAATGAGCTGTTCTACAAGAATAAAACCACGATGCTCTTTGGTAGTGCGAAGGACATGGTGTCTAAGTTAGTGTCTGAAGTAAAGCAACTCTAAGAGTTGTTATTTCTGCACCTTCATAAGCTAAACTATCCATCTTGTGGTACGGGCGTCCCCGCCCGTCCTATATTGGTAGCGGGCACCTTTAACTGAGCAGTATTGGTCCCTATGGACTGTTTTGGGCGCAGAAACCCGGTATCTTCAAGATACCGGGTTTCTAAAAAAACACTGTAGTGTATTTTCAAAAATTCTGCTTATTTTTTGTCAAAATTATAGCTCAAAAGTTGAATGATCCCGCTTTCCGGTAGTTGTTTGGAGCTAACGGTAATTGTGTCGCTATTGTTACGACGTACTGTTACCCCATCCATTAGTGTCAAAAATTCATCCACTGGAGAAATGTCACAAGTCTGAGCATCAGCTGCTTGTGTACGGAAATGGGTAGGAATAATGATCTTAGGATTGAGGGTTTGGACAGCTTGCTTGGCTTCCTCCGCATTATAAGCTTTTGGACCACCTCCTATGGGAACTAACGCTACATCAGGACGCCCCATGAGAATTTTTTGCTCAATGGAGATGGGTGCAGCAGCTCCGCCTAAATGTAAAATTTTAATTCCGGCTTGACTCCATTGCCAAACAGTATTAACGCCAAATCGCTTCCCACCATTGCGATCGTGATCTACAGCGATTCCTTGAAACTTAATACCATTAAATTGATAAGCTCCTGGTTCATAAATTAATTTAGGGTTTCCAGGAAGGTCTTCTACAGCACCTTCATCTAGCAGCTGACTGCTGATTAGGACTAAGTCTGCTTCTACTTTAGGCGGACGATACCCTGCGGTACAACCTATTGTCCGAAAGGGATTGGAAAGAATTCTGACGCCGCCACCAGTAAAGAGAAAACAAGTATGACCCAACCACTGAATTGATAATGAACCGCCAGATTGAGCACTAACTCGCAATTGAGAACCTAAGCTTGTCGCTAATGCTGTTATGAGTCCTGCTCCAGCATAGCCCATTAACTGTCGTCGTTTCATGAAAACCGCTCTTTAGACTCTAGTTCAAAAAGTTTTGCAGTAACTGCTTCCTGAAGTTGTCAGGACACTCTCTGGGTGAAATGGGACGCCCTCAATGCGAGGATAGTTCCGATGTTATATTCCCATAATTGTGCCATCCTCAACCTAGGCAGTCATTTCTAACACTTCCGGGCAAGTCTCGCGCTCAATTACTAAACTATGATACCGAGTTGCGGGTTCTCTGATGAAATCACAATTCCATCTGGCTTGAATGGACGAATTTCATGAATGGTTATTTTGTCGTTCCGAAAAACTTTAATACCAGACGCTACTGGAAACTCTGTTACCAACTTTTCCAGATACTGTACTAAATTATACGTAAAGCTGTTGTCATTATAAATGATAATAACTACGGATGATAACTCCTGGTTTTTACCAATCTTAATATTGCGATCAATTTTCACATTCGTAAATATTTCCCCTTGCCTTTAGGTATGGGGAGAGGTCAACAGAAGAGGAAGTACTAGATTTTATTGGGTTAAGGAGTTGGGGATGACTACTGCTTGCTAATATCTTGACATATGTATGCAAAAATGCTTCTCTACAGAAATATTCTCGGTAAGAGGGACGAAATTAGAAGGCTGACTGCACTAAGGTAATCAAAGGAGGTAACAGAAGGGTAGCAGCTACTAAGATTGCAACCAGAGCAGACACAAGTACAGATCCAGCAGCACAATCTTTAGCAATTTTTGCCAATTCATGATAAGACTGCTTGACTGTTAAGTCCACAATTGATTCGATTGCGGTGTTAATTAATTCTAAAGCCAACACTAGACCGCTAGTTATACCAATGACAGCTATTTCCACTGCTTGCAAATGTAAAACAAGGCTCAAGCCAATTGCTAAAGCACAGACACTGACGTGAATGCGAAAATTGCGTTGAGTTAAGAAAGCATAACTGATTCCACACCAAGCATACTTAAAACTTACAAGTAAGTTAGAAGCAACTTGCCAGGAAAATTCTCGTTGCTGAGGTAGGTTTTCTACACAACTGGGCGTTGGTGGATCTGTAGCTTGTGACGGTACTGAGACCTGTGGGGGTGATGAAACTTGTTGGGACATAGGCCTAATGAACAAAAAAGCTAGGGGTGTAATCTGGTGGGATATTCGTAGATTTTACTTGCGGAAGAAATTTATGAATGATTTTTTACCAAAAGATTTGTAATACAATTAAAGAATAACACTAAGCCATAATTAGGCAAGGACTATTCTAAGTCAATATCAATACTTATGTTTTTAAGTAAGATTACTTGCTTATTTAGCATTCGGCTTAAACTATCTTCATCAGGATGATCCCAGCCTAAAAGATGCAGCAAACCGTGAGCCGCTAACCAAGCTAGCTCTGTTTTTAAAGAATGCTCTTGCTTCTGCGCTTGGCGTTGCGCCGTCTCAATAGAAATCACAATATCTCCAAGATATAAAGGTGTTTCAGAATCTACGTCCTCCGGCTGAGGAACCTCTACCTCTAGCGCAGCAAAGGATAAAACGTCTGTTGCTTTATTTTGGTTGCGGTACTGACTGTTCAACACCTGTATTTCGCTGTCATCTGTCAACCGCAATCCTAATTCATATACTGGTGCGGAAGGAATACTATCGTGCAGTAATTCTAACCAATGTTGAAACCAGTGTTCCCAAGTTTCCGTAGAAATTTGAGTACAAGCATTCCAAAAAACTGTAGATTGTTGGTATGAATCTACATAACAATCCTGTACATATAATTCAACTTGCACCAGTCACAAAATCTCCTAAGCTTTTTTACAGTTATCAGCTAGCAGTTACAGTTATCAGTCAATTCCATCAAAAAACCGATAACTGTTTACTGTTCCCTGATTCATCAACGAGTTAGGTAAGCAAGTCCTACCAAAACAGCTAAAAGCCCCACAGTTGTAAGCAAAAAATGCTTAAGTGAGGTCACCCGCTTTTGTACCATGTTTCTCATAGCGAGTTTGACATAGCTAGGTTGAGGTTCAGTAGAAGGAGAATTATTCATGATGCTTTGTTAACAATCTCTATTTACTAATGTAACAGTTTACATATCACCAAGATGCGACTATGCCTAACTGGGGTATGGGGAAAAACATTACACCCTACACCCTACCCCCCACACCCCCATTATGCGGAAGCCTCTACTAGCTGATTTTCTTGTCGGAGAAAGGCTTGGATAAAAGCATCTAGTTCTCCATTCATGACATCCGCGATCGCAGTGGTTTCTTCATTAGTCCGCAAATCCTTAACCATTTGGTAAGGATGAAAAACGTAGTTGCGGATTTGGTTACCCCAAGAAGCTTCCACCATATCACCTCGAATTTCAGCGATTTCTTGAGCATGCTGTTCTTGAGCGATCACCAACAGCTTTGCCTTCAATCGGGCGAGAGCTTTTTCCTTGTTTTGCAATTGGCTGCGTTCTTCCGTACAACGTACAGCTATTCCTGTTGGGATGTGAACCACACGTACAGCAGTTTCCACTTTGTTTACGTTCTGTCCACCCTTACCGCCAGACCTAGATGTGGTAATTTCCAAATCCTTCTCTGGAATTTCCAGTTGTACGCTGTTATCTAGCTGGGGCATAACTTCCACACCTGCAAAACTAGTTTGCCGCTTTCCGTTAGCATTAAACGGTGAAATCCGCACCAGACGATGGGTACCCATCTCCGATCGCAAATACCCATAAGCATAGCGCCCTGTAATTTCTATAGTTGCAGATTTAATTCCCGCTTCATCACCTTCAGAAACTTCGGTTAAATTTACCTTGTAACCGTGGTTTTCTCCCCACCGCGTGTACATTCGCAATAGCATTTCTGCCCAATCTTGAGCATCTGTACCGCCAGCACCCGCATTAATTGTTAATACAGCACCGTTTTCATCATAGAGACCTGAAAGTAACTGCAATAGTTCCCACTGGTCAAGTTCGCGGTTTAGCTTGTGGACAGTAGATTCTGCTTCTTCAAGGAGTCCCTCATCGGTTTCTAACTCCAAAAGCTCTAACACAGCCCTAGTATCTTCCAAATTCGATTTCCACTGGCGATACTGTTGCAAATGGGCTTTCAGGTCGTTCAGTTCTTGGAGTGTTGCTTGTGCTTTAGTTTGGTCTTCCCAAAGTTCTGGCTGGGCTGCAATTTGCTCCAAGTCTTGGATTTTAGCAGTAAGTGCAGGTATGTCAAAGATAGTCCTGGGTTTTACCCAGGCGCTCAGACAACGTTTCGATTTCGCGTTTAAGTTCTAAAACTTCCATATAGCGCTTTGGACTACATTATATTGGCTTTTCATTGTATATTCCTTCTCTATATTACCTTCACTTTCTTGAGTACATACTTATAGGGAAGGCGTAAGTCCAAACTGAGGCGCTCCCCTGTGAGTACAGAAGACCCAACTATAGCGTCAGCTTCGTTGGGGTAGTTCACGGTGTTCTTACTGTTTCTTTACAAAAATCCGACAATCTAATCCGTAAACATTCAGCATTTAAGCCGTCAGCCAAGAACTTTTCAGCATATGTTGTTTTATTCTCGCCCTCTTTGTTTGGACAGATATGTACGACTGACGGCTAAGGGCTGATAGCTGATAGCTGATAGCTGACGGCTGAATGCTTAATTCTTAATCACGGCTATTAAGAGCAATCAGCAACCGTAAAATAAAGATGAACAGGTTGATGTAGGTTAAGTACATCGATAAAGCTGCTGGTAGATATTGGTCGTCACGGTAGGTACGGGGCAAGATGTAAAAATCAACGACAGAAGCACCAACAAAGAGAAAGACCCCTAAACCTGAAATTCCAATTTCTAACCAATTTGGTGTAAAAACACCAAAAATCGCAAACAGGAATTGCACACCGACAACAACCAGTAGGGCAATTAAACCCATATTAATGGTTTTTGTCAATGCCATGCCGTCAGAGTCAGAAAGATTTGAGCCAATCTGACGGGCGACAATAAAGGTAATACCACAACCCAAGGCGGCTAAACCAATGCCTTGAATGCCAACACCCTGTGTTCTCAGCGCTAAGTAGACCAAACCACTGAGAGTATAACCAGACAAAAGGCTATATGTTGCCAAGAGTGGGAGTGCAACTCTGTTATTGCCTTTTTCGGCAATGTTTTGGGCAACGAAGAAAAGAATCAGTTCTATGATTATAGCCCCAAAGAAGGTGGGGTAGAACAGTTCGGGGCTCGTACGGATAACACCGAGACCACCATAAGTCCCTAGTGCAGTGAGTACCAACCCACCACCGACAAAAGGGAGGGCGTTGGCAATGACGTTAGGACCAACAAGGGCTTGAGTTTTTGCCTTGTGAATCGCTTCTCGGAAGTTACTAGTATTGCTCATATTTCCATCTACGATTATGAGTTCAACATTTCAGCTACTTCTATTTTTACCAATATCTTCTCTAAAAAGTAGGGTGTAGGTTGTAGGGCAATACTACAAGGGACAGCGATGCAGGAGAAACCCGGTCACTCCCAATACGATTCAGATCAGCCACAATAGCCATAATAGAAACCGGGTTTCTGGCAACGCGAGTAGCCCTTAACCGACAAGTATTGCGGTCACCCCTGCGAAACCGGGTTTCATCGCACCTCAAATATCGTTAACCAACAAGTATTATATAACGTGGTGGGAGAACTGATAGCTGATAGCTAAATCAAGAAATTTTGTTTGCGAATGTCAACTCAAGTAACAAAATGTTAAGTTGAAATCACTCAAAAGCCGATACCTATTTTTCAGAACTTAGAGCTTTCTTTTCGAGACTATCAATCAAGAAAACTCATAAAAAGAATCCGTGTAAATGCTGATTCCTTAAGCATGCTTCTACAGAAGTTCAGTGAAACAACGAATGGTGCGAACAGGCGTTCATAAGGAAAATAATGACAGCTTAGATAAACGTATACGCAACTCCATTTTTCAGAATTAGGAGTTACTAAATAGGGAACTTATATTATGGTAGCTAGTCAGTCGTCTCTACGGTCTGATGGTATGGAGTTATTACAGATATATCATCAGAATCCTTCTATTAAACTTCGCAATCAACTTGTACAGTTCCACTCTGGCTTAGTGCGAAAGATGGCTCATAAATTCAGTCATCAATGTAATGAACCTTATGAAGATTTAGAACAAATTGGTTATTTTGGATTAATCAGAGCAATTGAGCGTTTCGACCCAAGTCAAGGGTATGCTTTTAGTTCCTTTGCTGTACCTTATATCCGAGGTGAAATGCTCCACTTTTTACGCGATCGCAGTTCTCTATTGAAGATTCCACGTCGTTGGCAAGAACTCTACAACGAAGGGCAAAAAGTTCGTAAGGAACTGACAATAGTATTAGGTCGTCCTCCCAAAGATTCTGAAATCGCAAGCAAACTTAAAGTGTCTGTACAAGAATGGCAAGAAAGTAAATTAGCTGCTCAAAATAGATTGCCATTGAGCTTAGATGCAACTGTTGTTCAAAATACCGATTCCCATATCACTCTAGGTGAAGCACTTCCTTGTCCCCATTCCACTGCTATGCAACAGCAAGAAGAAGAACGGCAACATCTACAAGGAGCAATCAATTTGCTGGAGGATAAATCTCGTATGGCAGTTGAAATGGTTTACTTAAAAGAACTTTCCCGCAAAGATGCTGCTAAAAAAATTGGCACCAGCCCCATGACAGTTACGCGGTATTTGCAAAAAGGATTGCAAGAGTTAATGTGTATGTTAAAAACACAATCAGCTGTGGCAACTGGAACTTAGTTAAGAGTTAGTGGATAGTGGATAGTAGATAGTGGATAGTGGTTATTTTTTACAACTAACAACTAACAACTAACAACTAACAACTAACAACTAACAACTAACAACTAACTCTTTACCGAGACTTCATATCAGCAATTGCTCCGCGTGTCATGGTAGCGATCGCTTGGTCTGTTGCTTTGGGCAAATGATAATACTTACCTCCGGCTGTTTTTGCTAACTCCTTAGCAAACCCAGTAGAAACAAATTTGCTTTCTGTATCAATCACCAACAACTGTATTCCTAAAGCCCGTATTCTAGCAGCAATGTCCAACAATTCGGCTTTTATGTCTGGTTTTGTCCCTGGTTCTTGAGGTTCTCCCAAAGAACGTCCCAATGGAATATTACCGCGTCCGTCAGTAATCGCTACAATAACGACTTGCCCGACATCTCCACTCATTTGGGCATTTAAACCGACGCGTACAGCTTGGGTCAAACCATGAGCTAGGGGTGAACCACCTCCACAAGGTAATCTTTCCAGACGATTCCGTGCTAAAGCAATAGAACGTGTTGGTGGTAGCAAGACTTCTGCTTGTTCTCCTCGGAAGGGAATCAACGCCACTTGATCGCGGTTTTGATATGCTTCTGTGAGCAGTTGCATCACCGCTCCTTTTGCTGATTGCATTCTATTTAATGCCATAGAGCCTGAAGCGTCTACAACAAATACCACTAAAGCACCAGCCTTGCGTACTAAGCGCTTGGAGCGAATGTCGCTTTGCTCTACAAATACCCGTTTTTTTGGGGTGTAGGGTGTGGGGTGTGGGGTGTAGGGGGAAGATGGAGAAGTATTTGCTCCCGTTGCTCCTCTTCCTTCATACCTTTGGCGTCGTGCTTTTTGATACGGGGCTGCTGCGCGGAGGGTAGCATCTACAGCGATGCGCTGTACTTTTCCTTTAGGCAACATTGGCTTGATATAACGCCCTCGGTCTTCGGAAAAGATTAAGCTACGACTACCAGATTTACCTCGTCTCTGTGCCATTTGAGCAAAATAAAGCACACTTTGGTCGAGCATAACTCCTTCTGGGTCAAAGATGAACTCTTCAGGAACGCTGGGTGGTTCTTGTTCGGGTTGTTCTTGTTCTTCCTGTTCTTCCTGTTCTTCTTGTTCTTGATTGGAGTCGTCTTGAGGCTCCTCTTGATTTTGTGGTGGAGGTGGTGGAGGTGGGGGTGGTTCTTCTGGTGGTGGTGTTTGGATAACAGTAGCCCGTGGAATGATAACGAGTTCTACAGCACGTCGCAAATCTTCAGCATTGACTTGAGTCCGCCCATCCAAAGCAGCAGAGGCTTTAGCAACCCTTGTGGCGAATAATTCAGCACGATGTCCCTGTACTCCTCCACGAATCGCTTCTTCGACTAAGTAAGAAATTTGCTCGCGGGAGATTTGCACCTCTTTTAACCATTCTCTCGCCAAAATAATTTGGGTTTTGAGGGAGTCCATATCTTCACTGTACTGTTGAAGAAAGACTTGGGGCGATTGAGAGTAGGCGATCGCTTTCTCTACAGCTTGAACTCTGTCATCCAAGCCAAGAACACCATCTGCAGAGAGTGCGATCGCAATTCTATCGAGGAGATGTTCTCGCAAAGCTCCTTCTTCTGGGTTGTAGGTAGCGATAAATAAGGGCTTGCAGGGATGCTGAAAACTAATACCTTCCCGCTCTATCTGGTTGCGTCCTTCAGATAATACAGTTAAAAGCTGATTTGAAACTTGGTCATCTAATAGATTAATTTCATCTACATACAGAACGCCTCGGTGTGCTTGAGCGAGTAATCCTGGTTGAAACACGGTCTCGCCCTGTTTGACCGACTGTTCCACATCTACAGAACCCAACAGTCTGTCTTCTGTCACGCCCAAAGGAATTTGTACAAACGGTGCAGGGATAACTTCTGTTTCTACCTCACCTTCAACAGAAAGGGGGACAATTTCCAAAAGTTTATCATCCCATTCTTCTGGATGATTGGGGTCACAATTGCTGATACAATCTTTAACAACTTCTATGGGTGGGAGTAGGGCGTGAATAGCGCGAGCCATCACAGATTTTGCTGTCCCACGACGACCTGCGATCGCCACTCCTCCCAACCCCGGATCTACAGATGCTAACAGCAAAGCTAGTTTAATCGCTTCCTGACCGACGACGGCTGTCAAGGGAAAAGCTGTACTGAGAGGGGTGATAGTAGGAGCGGGCATAATTTAAATAATAGCTAGTCTAGGTTCTTAGCATACCAAACTTGGTTGTTCTATAACTATGCTATGGTTAGCGGTCATTGAAATTTGTAACTATAATAGTTTCACGATAAGATTTGTCCGAATAGCTACAGGCTGAATACTTAGAGCAACACTAGATAATCAGTAGTGTTAGCTAGGAGGGATACGAAATCCCTTTTACAGAAAAAGAGTTTCTCGATTTAGCAATTGAAGTTTTTGCCCTCATCAGTAGTGGAATGACAAATTGAAAGATTATAAGAATTTGAAGAATTGTGAGGTGTATGTTATTCATGTAAGTAGGTCAACACAAAAAAACGTAACATATAGAAATCAGTCTCTTTAAGAAAATGGGTTTATGAAACCAGGGTATTTACATTTATTTTCACTTCTGCTTTAAAAATTTAAATTTCTCAAAACGAAATAATATTGAAAAAATATGCTAATTAGCTCATCTTCAATCCAAAGAACCAAACTTTATGAAAAATACAAGTCTAAAATTATTCATAATCCTGCCTTGCATAGGAGTTTAGTAAGTTTTCAGTCGAGTAAACAAACTCCATTTTCTAGTTGGTTCAAATACAGGGAAGGTTTTTCAGAAAAGCTAGTCACCTATATTATTCAAAATTTAAATGCTCACTCAGGTATCTTGCTCGATCCATTTTCAGGAGGTGGTTCTGCTTTGTTTGCTGCCAGTAATTTAGGATGGCAAACAAAGGGAATTGAATTGTTACCTGTTGGTATTTTTGTCACCAAATCCCGACTTATAGCTCAGACAATTAATATTGAAGAGTTTAATAAAGTAGTTCATCAAATAAGACAAATAAATTTTCAAAACTACTATGATACTCAATATGAATTGAAACATCTTCCAATTACAAAACGAGCTTTCTCTCAAGAAAACGAAAAAGAATTGATAGGATATATTTCTTATTGTTATAACTATATTTCTAGTCAAGAAATTCGTATATTACTTCTTTTTGCTGCTTTTTGTGTCCTTGAAGATATTAGTTTTACCAGAAAAGACGGGCAGTATTTACGCTGGGATATGCGTTCGGGACGTTCTAGGGGAAAAACACCATTTAACAAAGGAGAAATATTAAAATTTGATTATGCAATCTCGCAAAAACTAGCGCAAATCATATCAGATTTGAATATCAATTCGTTTCAATTGAATTTATTTGATGATAGGTTGCTATTGCCATATGAATCGGTTAAAGAGAGTTTTAAAAAAAACTTATATCCTGAATTATATCAAGGCTCTTGTCTCGAAATTCTTCCTACTTTTCCAGAAAAAAGCATTGATTTTGTCATGACATCACCACCATATCTTAATCGGTATGACTACACTCGTACCTATGCACTTGAATTGATTTTTTTAGGTTGTAGTAATGAGGAAATCAAGAATTTACGCCAAACTATGTTGTCGTGTACTGTAGAAAACCGCGATAAACACTTGTATTTAAGAAATTATTATACGAGTAGAGGACAAGAGCAGGATTTCTGCAAAGTAGATTCTACTTTTGGAAATCAGGCAGCTTTACATGAAGTACTAACAATTTTAGATTCTTATAAAAAAGAGGGAAAATTAAATAATGCAAATATTACTAAAATGGTACGTAATTACTTTTACGAAATGTGTTTTGTAATTTATGAGCTGTCTCGAGTTATCAAACCCGGTGGTATAGTCGCAATGGTTAATGATAATGTTCGATATGCTGGTGAGGAAGTTCCTGTAGATATTATCTTATCTGATTTTGCAGAATCTTTTGGATTGACAACACGATATATATGGACTTTGGGACGTGGTAAAGGCAATAGTAGCCAGCAAATGGGTAATCATGGACGTGAAGAACTTCGTAAATGTATATATATTTGGGAGAAACCAACAAAGTGACGCAAAATTTGATTTCTAAGTAATTAGGCGGACGTAAGATGAGTTGTGAAAATTGCGAGAGCCATTAGCCATTAGCTATTAGCAACTAAAATTTTTCATACATGATTTAGGATTGAGATATTCAACTCGTTAATTACGTTCTTAATGTGATCTGCCAAGCGAATGGAAAGCGCCACAATTGTCAGGGTAGGGTTAACATAACCTCCTGTAGGAAAAACAGAGCTACCTGCAATGAATAAGTTAGAGACACCATGAACTTGGCAATTCTCATCAACAACTCCCTGTTTAGGGTCAATATGCATTCGAGTTGTGCCCAAATGATGGGCTGTACCACTAGGTGAGCCAAGTTTTGGAAGACCATCTTGCCGTTCTAATCGAAACTCGCCTAACCCCGAACGTGCAATTTCCTCAGCTAGGATTTCTTGAGCACGTCCAACTTGGCGACTATTTTCAGTATCCCAACGCCAGTGCAGTTCTAACTTATGACAGCCTAAGAAATCTCGTTCTTTGCTTAAGACTACTCGATTAGCAGGATTGGGGACTTGTTCAACTTGATGAACTACCTGGAAGACCTTAAACCTACGTTGATTATTTGGCAGTTCTGACCATCCGCCTCTGCCAAATCCATGCAGTAAGGACTGATGTTTTGTAGCAGCTAGATAGCTAGCAAGGGTCACGTAATCAATACCACCAATGACATTGAGAAGGTTTTGCCACATGTGTTGTGGAATTTGGCGATTAATAAGCGGCTCAGCCAGAGCTTTATATGACTCAACTGCTTTCCACTGTCGCCTACTAGGGCGAGGAAACAAAACGGCGCTGATGTTGACTATACGCTCACGCTGTATTAGCTGTTTCGAGAGTTTGAGATAACCCAGCACAGGAACGTTCTTTACTTGCACCATATCGTATAAAGCAGTCTTATTAAACAAGTTGTTATCAGCAGGTATAAATACGCCACCTTGGACTAACGGATGATCCATAAAAAATCTGCCCACCAAGTCGTGTTCGTTACCCAAGCCAGCTGTTTGCTGACGGTTAGACATTAACAACAGACGGGAATTTTCTAGCCCGCCCTGAGCGAGAATAAACACCTTAGCAGCTATCCAAAACTTGCTCTCATGCAAGCAAGCAACTTTCAGACGAGTTACCGAATTCACCAATTCATCAGTTTCAATCTCAACTGCGTTGGCGTTGTAGTAAACGGTAATATTGTCAGCTTGCTTCAAATCTTCCCGATATTTATGACTAAACACATTACGAGGTCCAAACTGGAACATCGTCGTCACGACTTGCTTGTCATTCAAGGGTAACCGTTGCCTGTGTTGGTTCTCCCATGTGTCCGGATCATAGGCAAATGGACCTGCTTGACAAACTGCTTGAGCACGTTGATAGAACGGCAGCAAGTGTCCTCTGTTAAAAGGCCAACCACTGTAGGGTATCCAGTCTCGCTGTTCAAAATCAATTTCATCTAAAGGGGCATGTCGGACACCTATTTGTCCGTTACCAATCTTTATTGACCAAATGTTGGAATTACCACCGAACTGGCGACGACGGGTTTCCATCAATGATAAAAAGGGATCACCAACGCTTAATCCGTCAGAAAGTGTTTGAGTTTGAGGATCAAAATCAAGTCCGCCACTCTCCACAACACAGACGTTTGTTTTATGTCCAATAAATTCACGAGCTAGTGTGATTCCAGCTGGTCCTGCACCAACAATACAAACTTCAGTTTCAATAACTTGATCTAGGGGAACAAAACGAGCATCAACAAACATATAAATTATTTTGCTTGCATTAGTAAATATGCTGATTTTACACAATTTTCTATCTAATCAATCAGTCTAAACAAAATGTAAAAAATAACAGAATCTGACTTCATCAAATATTCATATTTATTGGAATAAACACTGTCTGAGCACTCATTTAGTTAATCTTTGTTCTAATTCCTTATATATGATAATGGCTTCATTTTGTCTAAGAATTTTCTTATTTTTATGAAAATTTTATTGATAGTTTAAATCGAAATGTTTGATAGTAAACGTAATTGCGAGAAAGTCTGAAACAACGATTTTGTCGTCGGTCATTTGAAAACTTAGATTGTGTAGGAGCTAACGCAATACTGCTCGGAAGCGTGATACTTGAAGTCCCAGAAACCCGGTTTCTTTGAGAAACCGGGTTTCTAATTTTCGCAAATCCTACGCAGTATTGAATACAGTTCGGTTAAGCGTTGCGTGGGGCGCTCCAAACCCGGTTTCCGCTCTTTCATCACTCTGCTAAGAGAATAATTGAGGCGAAATGATGAAAGTTATATGGTGAATGAATTAAGCGATCGCAAACCACGAAAAACCTCTAACCCAAGCTTAATTAGTCTAATACGCGTGCGGATAAGGGTTTTGATTTTTATCTGGCTAGAGCATTGGTACAGTAATGCCAAAAACCCGGTTTCTTCGAGTCGGCTTAACGAAAAATTAGTCTTTAAGGGCGATAGAAACCGGGTTTTTTAGACCTAAGAGTGAATACTGTATCGCTGCTCTAGAGTGATAGAAGAGCACTAACTTGCGCTTATCCAAGTAGTATTTAGGACTTACTCACTGTAAAAATTGAACATTATGTGTAGAGCGGATAATGGTTATTTCAGATGAGTAGGGGCGTTGGCGGAGCCTTAGAGCAGGGTAAAGCCGTTCGCCCTGACAACGATCGCTATTAGTGCAATTACCTTAACTGACATCTTGCAGCATTCTCAACAAGACATAAAAAACCGGTTTTCTAAACGCACTCATTAAGTTTTTCTTGCGTCATCATTCTCAAGAAACCCGGTTTTTGGCCTAGGTGCAAGATATGAGTTAACCTCTTAAGGATACTTTTATAGTAACTTGTACTTATTTATTGTGAGCGACGTCTAACATTTGAGAACGCACCATCAGACAATCAGATTCAACAATGATACCTTGAGGAAGACGATTGGCAACAAATAAATCAATCAGCTGAAAACCTAAAGATTCGTAATACTTCAAGGCATCCAAGTATGAAGGTATATTATCATAATTAGCGTACATAGATATTTCCGATTGCAAACACAAAACTTTATCCAAGGTTTTACTTGCACCTTGAACAACTTCCATGTCGTATCCCTGAGTATCCATTTTGAGGAATATGCGAGGCTCAGGCACTAAAGTGAGAATTTCATCTAACACCGAGTCTAGAGGACTGATTTTCACCTCACAGGATTCAACAGTTTTTGGTATGTGTACCTTAGGAACTAGAAATGAACTCAATGCTGAATACATATTCAAATTCAGGGTCGCGTAAGAATCGGTTCTCCCCAGAGCAAAATCGTATACTCTCCAAAGGGGATCGTGCTGAGAATTCTTCTCAAGAGTAGCAAATACGTGTGGATGTGGCTCAAAACTCAGAATATGTCCTTTATAGCCCATTTTTCTGATCCCTTCGGCATAAGCACCAACGTTAGCCCCCACATCAATGACACAGTTAATTCTTAATTTATTTAACAGGTCTTTTAAGTAACTTTTAAAAACAAATTGCCCGAATTTTTCTTCCACAGATTTGGGGATTTTCAAACCTTTGGCAATAAAAGAATACACGATATCTCTTAACATTTTTATCCTTCTTTATGAAAATTTAGTTAAATCTTTGAAAAGAGGAGTAGTAGTTGGTGACACATTATATACTATAATATTTATTGTATTTATTGTTTTCTTCGTAATTCTCCTACAGTTAAATTTACAAGAGACTGTGGAAGTTCCTGAGGTTGACCTGTTCAGTACACAAGCGTGTCCACCGAGCACAACAGGTGTGGGTTACTTGGTTGTTTCCATCTACCTGCTTATTCATTTTTTTTGCGAAGGTATTGAATTCACTGGATTGTTCAGCTTGCCATCTTGATGAGCGGATTGTTAAAGAAATTAGTAACAAAAATTCATGTTTACCCCTTGACACGAATAAGGTGATTAAGTGATAGTGTTAAATATGACAGCAAAAGAGACTTATGCCCAACATACAAGATGTTGGTTTTGTCAGGTCTCAGCTGTAGCTACCCCAGTATCCCGCCCAGTGTCAGGTTATTCCGTTGACAAGACATTCAGCGTCATTTCTAACAAGCTTTAGAGGCTGGAAGTTTCAAAACGTTGGAAAAATCTGCAAAAGGGACCGTGTACGACCCTAAAGGCAAGAGAAATTTGGCTGAATGTCTTGCCAACTGGATAAACTGGCGCTGAGCAGGATATTGGGGTAGCTGCACCTGAGACCCGAATCAAATCAGTATGTAAGTGGCGAACGTTTTGTGGTGAATGATAATTCATTTGTGAGTTATCTGTTATACAAAACGTGATTGCTACTAAATACATGAGTTATTAGTGCTGTCCTGTTAACTTTTAGAAGAAGGACACATGAATATGGCTTGTATTAACCTAGCTTCAACGAAAGAAGTAAACCTACAAAAATCCTTAGTTCATCATAAACTTTGGGATTTGGAAAATGTGAAACTAAAACCTCGTCAATTATGTATTTTTACCAAGAAATTGCAGCAATTTGCTCAAGACAAAGGACGTATAGGTTGTCAAAACGTGTACTATCATTCTTCCCAATATAAAAGTCAAGCTTTTGCACAAAGTAAGCAGGCTCTTGAAACTCTTAACTACAAATTTGTTGATGTTCGCGATCGCTCAAAAAATAGTGCAGATAAACAATTGATAACTGACTGTGTTAATCTAGTAGCCCCTAAGCCCTTTCCTAAAACAATTATTCTTGTATTGGGCGATTGGGATTACGCAGGTTTAATCTCGGTTTTAAAAGCTTTGACGATAAACGTGATAGTCTTTGCACAAAGAAATAGTACAAGCCCAAGGCTGATTAATCTTGTAGGGGAAGAAAATTTTCATTATGTAGAAGATTTTCTTCAAAAACCTTCATACTTACCTCTTGACCTATAAGTAAATTTTACTAATTCTATGTAAATTATTATCAACAATCAACTACCGATAAAAATGCATAAACTTCTATCATTCCGAAATGAAAAACTTTTGCGCTGTGCGCTGACACATCGTTCTTATATCCATGAAAACCCTGGAGAAGGGGAGCACAACGAACGTTTGGAGTTTCTTGGTGATGCTTTGCTGACTTATTTAAGTGGCGAGTATCTCTTTCGTCGTTATCCAGAAAAGGGAGAGGATGAACTCACCCGGCGTCGCTCTGCACTGGTAGATGAGAAGCAGTTGGCAAAGTTTGCTGTTGAAGTTGGTTTGGACTTCAGAATGCGCTTAGGTAAAGGTGCAATGCTAGAAGGAGGCTTCCAAAATCCTAATCTCCTCAGCAGTACTTTTGAAGCAGTGATAGCTGCTTACTATCTAGACAATAATTCTAATATTGCAGCGGTTCGTGCGATCGTGGAACCCCTGTTTGCTTCCGTACCTGAGACTGTTGTTGAAATTCGCTCTAGTGTAGACTCTAAGAATCGCTTTCAGGAATGGGTACAGCGCAATGTTACCCAATCACCTCCTAGGTATGAAACAATCCAAGCTGGTGGTTCTCCTCACTCCCCTGAGTTCCTATCTAAAGTTTATGTGAATGATAAAGAGTATGGGGAAGGTCGAGGGCGGAGTAAAAAAGATGCTGAGAAGGCGGCTGCGGAAGATGCACTGGCGCGGGTAAAACAACGGAGTCTGTTGTGAATTTGTTGACGGTTAGGGAGTTCCAAATAAAAAAGTCTTCAAAAATTTAAAGATGGAGAATTTATTTCTTGCAAGTCCCTTAACGTTTGACCATAGCAGCAGAAACCCGGTTTCTTTAAGAAACCGGGTTTCTCTATTCTTATGAATGATTGAGGATTGCTATACTTTGCACGGGAATAAACTGAGATGATTGATTCAGCTAGAATCTATGAGCTATAAGTTTTCGGCTCTTAGCTGATAGCTGAGGTGCTGACCGCTTAAAGTATATATTAACTGATAACTGATAACTGTTATTTGACATTTACAGTGACAACTGCTGACATTCCGGGGGTCATTCGGGATTGGTAATCCTGAATGCTCTCGGGATCAAATGTAATTTTGACGGGAATTCTTTGTACGTCTGAACTTTGGGTAGGATTACTAGTATTATTTTGTGGAAGGGGCGTAAATCTACCGAAGGAAGTTGGAGACATACTATCTATGGTGCCTTGAAACTTCCGACTAGGAAATGCGGCAATTTTGATGCCTACTTTTTGTCCAGGCTTTATATTTTCTAACTGACTTTCTTTGAAGTTTGCCACAATCCAAGGATTGGGTTGTACGACTTCAATTAGGGTTTGTCCTGGTTGTACTTGCTGACCTACTTGGACGTTTTTGTTTCCAATTTTTCCGGCTACCAAGGAGGTAATCTTAGTGTAGGACAGGTCTAGTTGTGCTTTTTTGAGTTCAGCTTCTTTTTGTGCGATCGCACTTTGGGCTGTTTTATACTCTTGAGCGTTTATTTCTTTTTGCTGATTAATAGCTTGTAGCTGTAGAGCATTACTTTTGCTTGCAGCTTTTCCTCCCTGAGATACTGGGTCGGGAATATTAACTGCTACAAGTTTGGTTTTTTCTTTTGCTAGTGCTGCTTGTTGCTTGGCTAATTCTAGGGATGCTTTTGCTTCTGTCAAACTGACTTCATAACCACGGGGATCGAGCTTCACCAATACAGTTCCAGGTGATACCATTTGGTTATCTTTGACTGCAACCTCGGTGACTATTCCCGAAATGCGAGAAGTCACGGGTTGAATATTTGCTGTGACATAGGCATTATCAGTGACTTCGTAATTTTGAGCATATTGCCACTGGCGGTATCCATATACACCGGAAGCAGCTATCCCTAAGCCTATCAATCCCCCAAGTGCTACTTTGGGTAGCAGATGGCGAATGTAGTTTTTGTTTTCAGTGTTAGAGTCTGTGGGAGCAATTGCTGTCTCTTCGTGCTGCGAAACTGGAGTGTGTTGTTCTTCCATTTCTGCAACTGGGTGGGTCTGTTGTGAAGAATTTAAGCTTTCCATTAGCGACCTTATATCTGGGCAACGATTGCGAATTTTTGTAGGACAATATATAACTGGTAAACCAGTCAATACCTCAAAAGTTGGTTTTTGAACTAGTCTCATCCGCCTTCTGGACGCAACTAGCACTTGAGTTGTTCCAAAATAATGAGTATGGGTGCTAATTTGAAGTGCTGACTTCCAATGGCAAAGTGACTGTAAATGTGGACCCCGCTCCTAATTGCGAAACGAGATTGATTTCACCTTGCAGCAGTTTCACTAGTCTTGATACTATTGCTAGACCCAAGCCAGTGCTATCGGGTAGGTAAGATTTACTGCTAGAACTCACCCGAACGTAGGGTTCAAAGATATGTTTTTGGTCTTCTGGTGCAATACCCATTCCCGTATCGGAAACTGCGATCGCCCACCTGTCATTGCCAATGGTCTCACACTTGATTATTATAGTTCCGGATTCCGTGTAGCGAATAGCATTGCTGACAAGATTTATTACAATCTGCTGTAATCGGAGCGCGTCTGTGAGCACCTCTTCTGGTGCATGGTCGTCATCGACGTGGATCTGTAAATTTTTGTTACTTGCCAAAGGCTGCAACATTTCGCATACATTTTCGATTAATTCACACGCATTTAGTGGTTCCGGGTGTAGTTTCATTTGTCCCGCATCGTATCGGGATATTTCTAGCGCATCATTAATCAGGCGAAGTAATTGCCTGCCACTTCTCAACACGCGCTCAATGTGTTCTAAATTGGTAACATTATCTTGTTCTTTTGATGTTTGACGTTGGAGGCGCAAAAATAAATCCGAGTAGCCAATAATTGACGTTAAAGGGCTTTTCAACTCATGTGCTAAATGTGACAAATTGTCTTGATTTGCCCTAACTAAGCGCGTGAGTTCTTGATTGTTAAGGCTTAACTGATTTTGCAGAATTTCTAATTCCGTCAATCGTTCTTGAGTATAACTTTGAAAACAGTAAGCGATCGCCTCATCCAACACCATATCAATCAAACGCACAGCCCGCATTACATCCCGTGCAGATGCTTGCATGAATTCCGGTTCTATCGTTCTAAATATCACATTACGCAACACACGGTATTCGCGAGCAATTTCTGCTGCATCAAAACCTTGCTCTGCGCGTAGAGAACCGTGATACAAACTCGCTTGCACTATTGGCTGCATTTCGTCATCATCTTGGTATTGAGAAAGAACATTTGCCAGTGCTGATAAGATATGAGCAAGATGATTTTCAATAGCTGAGCGCGATAGATTATTTGTGCTAGAAATTTTTTTATCTTTCCGTATGTCTTCTACCCACTGGTTTATAATTATCATAGTTTTATCGCGCAATAATTGACTAAAATCTTTCATAGCTTGTGGGTAAAAAAGTAAATATAAAGATAATATTTATTATTTAAATAGAGCGGCAGATATTTTTATATTAAAACAGTATCATTATTTAACACAAAATTCTACTGTAAATTACTTCTAAAGGTAGAAAAAATATGACATGGGTAGAGAGCTTTTTGTATTCATCGATAAGTAAAAAAACTCTACCCGATAGTATCTTAACCAGACGCTAATTTTGGTGAAATATTAGAAGTTCCGTTTCCTCATCCACATACTTATCGCTTAAGGAATAATTAGAAACCCGGTATCTTGGAGATACCGGGTTTCTAGGACCTCATTTATTGTATCCCTTGCGGTCTTGCATCCACGATCTCACTGCTATGGGATTTTGTCTCTTGCAATCTTGGTGTGTAATTGAGTAATCACTGCTTGGCGAATGTATCCCAGTAGCTTGACTGCATTATGTGTCGGTGGTAATATTTTTCTTTAATGAGAGTAAGTCAGCCTAATCCAACAAAGCGTATTGCAGCGTCTGTTGGAACGGAGGAACCGATTAAGGGGGCGCATCCTCTAGAGGAGGGGCATCTCTCAGCCCTAGCCCGTCAGCTAACTTCGTAGGCATTGAGAGGAGACTGAAGAGACATAGGTAATTCTATTGAATCTCATCAGTGTCCTTGGCTGGTACTGCTCAGACTCTTTGTACCCATGCTTAAGTCTGTTGAGGTCATCATATGGTTTTGCAACTTAACCTACCTGCACATACTGCAGTGACTACTAGGCAAGAAACTGAGGATTTTACCAAACCTGCATTACAATGCAAGCTTTTGTCACTCATTGCTCAGTCAGTGCTAATTCGCCATTAGCTAAAGACCTTTTGGTGGTTTCCAGTTTCATCAGGTGTGCATTATGAAAGGACAACTGACACTTTAATAGTGATAACAGCAGTCCTAATACAAGGGTTTTTCAGGTTGAATATGAGTGACTGGATGCTTCTTTTTCTATGAACATCAGCGATCGCGCTGATGGTTTTAGAGTCTTGAGGTCCCACCCAATACTACTACTCCCATCGATATGTTTTGGAAAGGCAAAATTAAAAATCAAAAATGTGGTTTCACTTTTACTTTTTAATTTTTGCCTTTTAACTGGACTCTTTCCGAGAAATACCATGACTAAAAGTACCTTGTTCTTTTCCAAGAGTGAATTGTTTGCAATTTGCTATGCTTCACTTTGGAAAATTGAAAAAGGGACCAGTTTATCAAGTGCTGAATGCGTGATGGCATTTCGATACCGTTCGCTTTTACCTTGGTTGATAGGGGGACAAAATCTCTGGAACACTATAGACGAAGTGCTGAAAGATGCAGTTCGTAACGAAAAAAATCTCATTGTAAATGAGTACATAGCAATGATAAACTGAACGCGTACTGCTGATAAGTATCGCGATTAGTTTTTTGTGGTATGAAGCAGCTTGTAGATTAAGCAAGAAAGTGAGCCATTAGTCAGAATATCATGAAATCCCTGTCCTGATTTTTCTCGAAAATACTTGACAAAAAAGAGTCTGTAATATCTTTATTAACAGTTTACTGTTGAAGGTTGGCAAGATACAGTCAGCATTTAATAGTTAGCAGTCAAACTGTAGCAGTGTTTTTTCCGGTGGATAGCCTAATTCAAATTGCAGTCACTGCAAATGTGGAACCTAAGAACCAACATTTGAGGCTAATCTCAAAGATATAGGAGTGAAAATCTCAGATGACAAAGCTCACCAAACCTTTAATTTCTTCTATTTTCCTCTATTCAGAGAAAGATTCCTTCCAGTATTAGCCCTATGAGCTAACTACTTCGGTTGTGTAAGAAACCCCGAAATGGTTGGCTGTCATAGCGGATGTTATTGGGGTTCCCTCAAAAAGGATGAATTATAAAGTGTAAAGGATAAAAAAATAGCAATTCTAAATAATTCGTTAAAAAAATAGTTGCTAATTGCTAATTGCTTTTTTCCCATTAGCTATTAGCTATTAGCAGTCTTCACTAAAATTTTACATTTCATTTAGGACTGCTTATCTTATCCTTGATACTTCACACTTCGTTCCTTAAATGACCGCTTCTCCTTATTAGTAGTTTCGCGCTAGAGAGAAGAGAGCTGTGAATATTAAGCCATTGTTAGTACGTCTACAGAACACTATTGGTAGAGACGACTTAATTGAGCAAATAGTGTTGCTCTCAACGCCAAAAATAAGTGTTTCAAAAGAGGCTCAATCTGCAAAATCAATTAACCTAATTGTTGGTTATAACAGTTCCCCTAACAGTCACACTGCATTAGACATTGCTTTATTGATTGCCCATCAAACACGTTTAGCTACGAAGGCCCATGTTACCGTTCAAGTGGTTTACATTATAGAAGACCATCGAAATTGCCATGGTGTAGATGACGTTCCCAGAGAGGAAACACCAGCTAGTTCAGTAGGCGAACACATACCATTACACTTTCTTACAAAATCTTCTTCTGAAGAGTTAAACACAGGTATCATAACTCAAACTAAATTGCAGGATAACACAACTTACTCACGAGATCGCCTAGTAGATCGGTTTGCACAAGCAGAAAGGATTCTACGAGAAGCAAGTTGTTTAGCAGCAGAATGGAAAACTTCTTTCAAAGCTCATCTTCGGTTTGGTTGCATTACCAGTCAATTTAGGCAAGTCGTGGAATCCGAACAAGCTGATATTTTATTCCTTGGTTGTCATTCAAGAAAGCATCCTATCGTCCGAAAGCTGGGTTCTCAATTCCCCTGTTCAATACTGGGTGTACCTACCTCATTAAGTAACAAACACACTTAAAATGCGTGCAATCACTGACTAGGTTGGCATAATTGCTAATTGCTCATAGTTAATGGCTAATTGTGTTTTGCTATTAGCGATTAGCTATTAGCAGTTTTTTTGTCAAGTCAGATTTGCTTCTAACAATCTAGTTGTGGCGTTGACTACAACCTGTGCTGCTCCTGCAAAAAAATTGCGATCGATAGTAGCTGGTACATCACTGGGTTGGTGATAGTGAGGAGTACGCAAATTGGCGGTATCTGTTACCAATACAGCACCAATTCCCTGATACCAGAATGGTGCGTGGTCGCTACGGAGGGTGTCGGGGGTCAGTAAGCCCTTGAGTGGTATTGGTATAGTAATTACAGGCGGGAGAGTGATACCCTCCTCCTTAGTCTGATTTGAGACAGCCCAGGTATTGTGTGATTGTTGAAAACCGTTAAGTAAAGATAAGTGTTCTGCATCACCTACAACGGCTAAAAAATCACCCTTGTCTGTATTTGGTGCAATAGGCAAACCTGAAGGATATTGTTGACAACCAGAGGTGTAGCAAGCATAGCCTACCATATCCATAACAATGGCACCTTGTAGGTTTTCCAAGTGTGCTTTATTTATTACATAAGCTTTACTTCCTAAAAGCCCTGCTTCCTCTTGGTCAAAAAATGCTAGCTGCAATGTTTTAGAAGTAGGGCGCGAAGCGAAAAGTCGAGCAATTTCGAGTACTACAGCAACACCACTGGCGTTATCATCTGCACCTGGAGAAACAACAACTGTGTCATAATGCGCGGCTACAAGAATTGCACCTGCTTTTTGATTTGTACCTAGTCTTTCAGCAACAATGTTAACACCGTCAGTAAATTTCTCAATTTGAGGTTTCCAACCTAATTTTTTTAATTCAGATGTGATGTAAGCGCGAGTACGCGATCGCTCTGCTGGAGTATGTCTTGTAAAATTCAAGCGTTGAACGTGAGCAAACAGATTGTCAACAGAGATTTGAGGAATCGCGATCGCCTTATCTTCACCACTGACCTCGTCTTTCCCCATGTCCTTGTTCCTAGCATCTTCCCGTAAGGTAGCGGAATTCTCAACTTTAATACTTTGTATAATCGGCTGCTGAAATCGTGTTAGGAATCCATGAGTACTTATTATGACAAGTATTGTTGTTAACAATAACAACAACAGCCAAAACCATTTTTTCCAATCTTTCATGCTTCTGGTTTCCTAATCACGTCCTTTCTCAATCCTGCTCGGTTAAGATAATTTACCTAAAATCATCACAGCAATATCTATCCGAGGAGTATTGCGTCATTTCTCCATTTCGTCCTATTCCTGAATGCTAGACACACAATCAACTGTCAAGTTTGACACCCTGTCTTTTGACAGAGGGATTAACTTTATCTAAAGTTCCCCATAACCAAAGATGAAGTGTTTTCGCTGAGCATCTCTGACAGAATCAGGATATTAATTTTTTTTCAATGTTACAACTGTTGCTCATCATAACCTTGGGGTTTCTAGGAAGTTTTGGACATTGTTTTGGGATGTGCGGTCCTCTTACAGTCGCATTTTCCCTGTCGCATAACCAAGAAGCCTCTCATTGGCGATCGCAATTGCGCTTTCACGCATTGCTAAATTTAGGGAGAATATTCAGTTATGCTCTGGTTGGTGGAGCTATTGGAGGATTAGGTTCAATCTTGCTAGCTTCTGGATACTTAGCAGGAGTGGGTAGCGAATTACGGCAATGGATGGCAATTATCGCAGGAATCATGCTGATTTGGTTTGGGATAGGACAAATAAAACCAAACTTTTTGCCTCATCTTCCAGTACTACACCCATTATTACAAGGTAAATTACACAATCTTTTGAGTGGGAAGATGGTTCGGATTTCTCAACAATCCCGGTGGTGGACACCTGCAATGTTGGGATTAGTATGGGGTTTGATGCCTTGTGGGTTCCTTTATGTTGCTCAAATTAAAGCAGCTGAAACTGGTAGTTGGTGGATGGGTGCAGCAACAATGTTAGCTTTTGGCTTGGGAACTCTGCCGATGATGCTAGGTGTAGGCGTGTCTGCTTCATTAGTCAGTAAAGATAGACGTGGTCAGTTATTTCGTTTGGGTGGCTGGGTCACTCTTACCATTGGTGTGCTAACATTACTGAGGACTGGAGACACAATGGTAGACTACACTGGACACGCTGCATTACTATTGTTGATGTTGGCGCTCATTGCTCGTCCAGTGAGTGGATTATGGTCGGCTCTTCTACGTTACCGTCGTGCATTGGGAGTTGGTGCTTTTGTATTGTCTTTGGCTCATACTACCCACATGATGGAACACTCCCTGCAATGGAATTTGGCAGCGTTTTTTTTCCTAACGCCAGAATATCAGTTGGGAATGGCGGCTGGTGCCTTTGCACTTGTTATGATGACTCCTGCAGCACTCACAAGTTTTGATTCTTTGCAGAAGTTCTTGGGTAAGCATTGGCGGCGAATTCATTTGTTGAGCGTACCAGCTTTGTTATTAAGTGCTTTTCATGCTTACATGATTGGCTCTCATTACCTGGGTTCTTTGCAGTCTGGGTGGAAAAATGATTTCGCTGCAATGATTTTGGGCTTTGCAACCTTGAGTGTTATACTGATACGTTGGCGCTTTGTATGGTTAATTTTTTCTCTAAGCAAATTTTATGTTCCCCCTTCTAAACCAAAATAGTTCGGAATTCGGAATTATTGTAAGCGTTCAGCTATCAGCACTTCAGCCATCAGCTTTGAATTTTAGAGCGGAAAGGGCATAAGGTTTATACCTTCAATTGAGAATTCAGAATTCAGAATTCTTAATAATTCTTTTATACAAGGTATTTACAAATGAAATCCAAAAGTTTTTACGTACTATCCTGTATAATTATAGTATTAATTGCCATAAGTGATAGAAACGCTTTGGCTCATAAGGTGACAACCGCAGCAAATGTGGGTGCTGTCCTCCATTTAGAACCAAATGACAATCCCCGTGCAGGAGAACCGACAAAAACTTGGTTTGCCTTGACTCGCAAAGGAGGGAAGGTCATTCCTCTCACGGAATGTGATTGTAAGTTATCCGTCTACGCTCAACCTTATTCTCCAGGAGAACCCCCTCTCCTCGAACCTCCCTTACAACCTGTCACAGCAGAACGGTATCAAGGCATACCAGGCACGGAAATTAAATTTCCCAGACCAGGAGCTTATCAGCTACAACTGAGTGGAAAACCAAAACAAAAAAATAGTTTTCAACCTTTCGAGTTGAAGTATGACGTTACTGTTGTAGCAGGAAAATCAGCACCAGAAAACACACAAAGTGTTAAGGAGGTTAACGACAGTGTTACAACTGAGGAAAGCAGAGGAGTACCAATTTGGGCGATCGCCCTGTCTGCCCTTGCCGCTGTTGGTGTGTTTTTGATGATACTGCGAGGGGTGAAAAGGGTGTAGGGGAAACTCCTTCACCACACCCCACATTACCCTAAGAGGTTGTTTGAAAAGTGGTTGGCTGTGATTTTAGGCACTTATTGATCCCCCCTAGCCCCCCTTAAAAAGGGGGGAAAATACTCTAATGGTCCCCCTTTTTAAGGGGGATAATGGTGGATATTGAATATGATTGCTACTGATGAAAGGACTTTTCAAACATCCTCTAAGAGTGTCTTTTTTGGTGCCATTCCCAAGCATGAATCATGATATCTTTGAGAGATGAGTATTGAGGCTGCCAACCAAGGATTTTCATTGCTTTTTCTGCAGTCCCAATCAGTGCTGGTGGGTCTCCGGGACGGCGATCGCACTCCACAATTTTGATATCTTGTCCTGTAACTAACTTCGCTGTTTCGATGACTTCTTTAACAGAGAAGCCATTACCATTGCCTAGATTAAATACTTCACTCTTACCACCTTTTAATAAATACTCTAATCCCAAGATGTGGGCATCAGCTAAGTCGCTAACGTGGATGTAATCACGAATACAGGTCCCATCAGGAGTAGGATAATCAGTACCAAATACCGAGATAGATTCACGCTTCCCTAACGCTGTTAGCAAGACTAAAGGAATCAAATGGGTTTCTGGATTGTGGTCTTCCCCTAACAAACCACTTGGATGAGCACCTGCAGCATTAAAATAGCGAAAACGCACTGATTTGAAATCATAAGCAACATCAAAGTCAGCGAGAATCCGCTCTACCATCAGCTTGCTAGCTCCATAGGGATTGATAGGACTTTGAGGATGTTCTTCGGTAATGGGCACAACTTGTGGTACACCGTATGTTGCACAAGTAGAAGAAAATACAAATTTCTTAACATCCGCCGCTAGCATCGCTTCTAAAAGGGTCAGGGTGCCAATAACGTTGTTATGGTAGTATTTTGCCGGATCCCTCACCGATTCCGCTACGTAAGCATAGGCTGAAAAATGCATCACTGCAGCAATATCTCTCTGTCGGAATAGATCGTCCAAAAGTGGGCGATCTCCTGTATCTCCTACTACAAGTTCCACCTGTAAAACCTTTTCCACTAAGTCACGGTGTCCGTAGACCAAATTATCCAGTACTATCACTTCAAATCCTGCCTGCTTGAGAGCAAGCACTGTGTGAGAACCAATATATCCAGCTCCCCCCGTCACTAAAATAGTCGGTTTTCCCGGCGACATAGTTTTTCCCTTTTGACATAGAGACTACTAACCCAATTTAATTTACTCGTAGCAGAATACCTATCTGGAAAATTGTAGAAAGTAGACCCATTTGTAAAAAATTGCTCTAAAATCACTACGACGGTAGTCGTTTGTGTAGAGGGGGTTCATTCCCAACTCTTTTATGAGTTCAGGGGATTGATGGTGTGAGGTATTTGATGTCAGGTAACAGTGCGATTACAATTTGACAGTATAATAACCCCACTCCCCAAAACCTGTAGGATAGCCGCAAAACGAAGATTTGAGAGCCAATATATGTTTGTACTGTTAAGCCGAGTCTTACTGTGGCTGCTCGTTGGCACTGTAATATTCACTCTGTTCCAGAGGTTTTACCCCTCAGGATCTTTTTTCGGGCGATTGGTTTTAGTCATTCTGTTACTTGTCGTCTTGCTTTCGTTTATCAACCCCAACGAACCAGCTGTTGCTTCATTATGGAGATTCGTGTCGTTTCCGCTTAAGCCTTTGGGCGCATCGATTTTGCTGATGATTTTTGGGGCTCAAAGGATGCAAGGCGGAGGGAAACTGGACGCACCAGGAGGATATTTAGTCGGCTGGGCGCTGACAATTTTACTTTTAGCGAGTACACCAGCCGTTGCTTATTTCCTTGTACGCTCACCAGTAGCAATGGTGGACAATCCATCCATCGCTAGTCAAGTTACAATCCAAAATGTGGAGCTAGCCTCCAAGGCGTTACCATCTGGAACACTTGTGGCTATGGCACAACAAACTCCGGGTGTGACACTCACAGATGTAGTATCTGATGTAAAAATCGCACCATACTTGATGCAAACTCCACAAGATATACCCAGACGTGGTCTGCGGTTGGAAGATTTTGTCCCTAATGCGGAAACGCTATCATTAACAACGCGAGTTTGGGAAAGCTATCTCAACCAGATCTATTTCTTCTTGCGTGGCTAGTTGACATCCGACTAGAAAACGTAACACTAAAAAAAGGTCAGCACGCAATACTGTTGTGGCTGACCTTTGTTAAAAAATATAGGGTGTGGGGTGACTTTTGACTTTTGACTTTTGACTTCCCCGTTCGCGTAGCGTCTCCGTCAGGAGAAGGGGCTGACCGGGTGTGGGGGAAGAGCTAAAAAGTTATTTTGTATAATTTGCGTCTATAGTAGGAAGACAGGTATATTTGGGCTATGAACTTGATAAAATCTATCTAGTTTCTGTAATGGTTTTAGAAAAAGTTAGAGCCGATGTTGATTAGACTTCAGGGCGTAAAGGTGGCAAATGGCAAAATCACGACGGCTGGCTAAACTTGGTGCTTACCTACGTCCCCACTGGCGAGAAGCTTCCTTTGGGATTATCGCCTTATTAACTGTCAATGGATTAAGTGTTTACATTCCCTTATTGATTCGCTCCGCAGTTGACAGACTCTCAACAGACTTCCGCATCAACCAAGTCTTATATTTTGTCCTACAAATTTTATTCCTGAGTTCAGCAATGTGGCTCATCCGAATGGCTTCCCGGATTTGGCTGTTCGGTGTGGGACGTCAGGTAGAATTTGACTTGAAACAAAAGATTTTTGAACACTTACTGACTCTAGAACCCTCTTATTTTGCGACAAATACTGCGGGCGATTTAATTAGTCGGGCGACAAGTGATGTTGACAATATCCGGCGGTTATTGGGTTTTGCTGTATTGAGTTTGGCGAATACCTTATTTGCCTACACTCTCACTCTACCAGTGATGTTGACTATTAGTGTGGACCTCACACTAGCTTCTTTAGCAATTTATCCTTTGATGTTTTTTTTGGTACATTTGTTTAGCGATCGCCTGCGTAGCGAGCAGCTAGAATTACAGGAAAAAATATCTGACATTAGCGAATTAATTCAAGAGGATGTTAGTGGTATTGCTCTGATAAAAATTTATGCTCAAGAGGAAAACGAGCGTCGTGCTTTTGCTAAGAAAAATCGCAGCCTACTACAGGCTAATTTAAAACTAGCAAGAAGCCGAAATATGCTGTTTCCAGTCATTAGTGGCTTAGCCAGTGTGAGTTCTCTGGTGATCATTTGGTTGGGAACTAACAGGATTGCGGCTGGAACTCTTGATGTGGGAGATTTTGTTGCACTATTACTTTATGTTGAGCGTCTAGTTTTTCCTACAGCACTGTTAGGTTTTACGATTACCACTTATCAACGTGGTGAGGTGAGTATTGACCGGATTGAAGCAATTTTTGCAATCAAGCCAAAAATTAAGGACACTCCAGATGCGATCGTTCTACCAAAAGAGAAAGTTAAAGGAGAAATAACGGCTAAGAACTTCAGTTACTCCTATCCAGGCTCTTCTAGTCCTGCACTTCAAGAAGTTAACTTTACCATAGCGCCAGGGGAATTAGTGGCGATTGTGGGGGCTATTGGTTCAGGAAAATCCACTTTGGCAAATGCATTACCAAGGTTATTAGATATTGACCAAGAACAATTGTTTTTGGATGGGGAGGATATTACTAAGATAGCTTTGGCTTCTTTAAGAAGTGCGATCGCCTACGTTCCTCAAGATAGCTTTCTCTTCAGCACAACCATCAAAAACAATATTCGCTATGCTGACCCAATTAGCGAACCACAAGAGGTAGAATCAGCAGCCAAGCGATCGCAAATTCATCCAGAAATCATCAATTTTCCTCAACAATATGAAACCATAGTTGGCGAACGAGGTATTACTCTCTCTGGTGGTCAACGCCAACGTACAGCTTTAGCTAGGGCGATGCTTGTTGATGCGCCAGTACTGATTTTGGACGATTCTCTTTCTAGCGTAGATAATCAAACCGCTACAGCTATTTTGCGAAATCTTTCTACTGGTCAACGCAGAAAAACAGTTATTTTCATCACTCACCAATTATCAGCAGCAGCAGCAGCCGACAGAATTTTTGTGATGGACAAGGGTAAAATTGTACAGATTGGTACGCAGATAGAACTTTTGCAGCAACCGGGACTTTACAGACAATTATGGAGTCAGCATCAAGTAGAAGAATTACTGTTATGACAATAGGGTGTGGGGAAGCCGGAATAGAAACCCGGTTTCTGGTAGAGCGAATCATAACAGCATAGAAACCCGGTTTCTTTGAGAAACCGGGTTTCTGGTCACACGAAAAGCCCTTAACCAAACTATATTGGGTGTGGGGAGACTGAGTTCCCTTGGACTCTTTCCACTTACAATTCACCTGACTAAAAAGCACCAACTCTTCCAAAAAGGATGATAAAAGTTTTCACAATTAATAATACGTCGTACAATGGATGCCACTTCTTCTGATAACGCAAGTCTAGATCGACTATTTGCTCAAAATCTTTGATATGAGACCGACCATTAACTTGCCATTCTCCAGTCAGACCGGGTTTAACATCTAAACGTCGCCAGTGGCGGTTGTTGTAGTGTTTCACTTCATCTGGTGTCGGAGGACGTGTACCTACTAAACTCATTTCGCCGACTAGAACATTCCAAAATTGTGGTAGTTCATCAAGGCTAGTACGTCTTAAAAAGCGACCTACCTTTGTGACTCGAAAATCATTTTTATTTTTAAATATGAGTCCGTTGGCTTCGTTCTGGACTTGGGATTTTAATTTTTCTGCATCCGAAACCATAGAACGGAATTTCCGCAAACGAAATACTTGTCCATTCAATCCGAATCTTTCTTGTGTGAAGAAAATGGGACCGGGACTATCAAGTTTGATTGCTACGGCTATGGGGAGAAAAACTATGGCTAAAATCAGCATCCCAACCAAGCTGCCTAAGATGTCCAACAAACGCTTAAACTTAGAATTTACAGAGGGATGAGAGGCAGGTTGTAATTCCCATGTATTTACAGTAGTACCACTAATGACGGTGGTGTATGGTGTTTGGTACATTGTCAAGGTAGTTGAGCGAAAACGTATAATTACGCGATTTTAATTTGAATATAGACGTACCTGCCTATGAGCAAATCAAGCTCAACCGTAGATTTACTGAATCTTTATTCAGATTAGCGGGATCATATTTTTTTGTAAATTTCCAATAAAGAACAATAAATATAGCTTATGACAGATGAATCATTATTAGGAATGTGACATCCACAAGTAATTGTGTTAAAATCTGCTACCATCTGAGGGCATATGCTGAAGTATTGAACTTGTATCTGAAGCATGCATAAAGCTTGCCCCATTCCTCCCTTAAATCATAAATTTACATAAAGAATGGGTGGAATTATAACTCTTGCAAAATGCAGGTGAAGACAACATAAATTCAGTATTGTTTGGGTGCATTAATGGCTTTTTAATTCAGTGAAAGCACCAAGACCTTTGGATGCTTTATTATGCCAAATTTGAAGGCGATCGCATATCGTATTGGTTTTGCAGTAACTCTTTGATGTTGCTGCTAGTAATTACTTATTCCAAAATCAACAGTAAATTTACAGTCATAGTATCTCAAATCGAGGTGCAGAGAAAATGGTATTAGCAGGGGCTCAAGTTAAAGTCGGTAGATTAGAATCCATCGTAGAACAAATCGGGGAAGCAGTACTTGCTACCACCGAAACAATAGAACGTCTTGCGGAAAGAGTCGATACTCTAAGCGCACAAGTCGAAGCACAGGGATCACAACTACAACAGCAAGGTTATCAAATTCTGGCATTGTGCGATGCTGTCCAGACTCTTGCTGACACTCAAGACCATTCCCTACAAAAACTCACACGACTAACTCACACTTTAGACCGTTTGATGGCATTAATTGAAGCCCCCCCAGAAGAGCCGTGAGTCAGGAAAATCCGAAGTTCCCTCAACAACTTCCATTACATTGGAACATGAACTTCAATTAGCCATTAACCATTAGCCATTAGCCATTAACCATTAGCCATTAGCCATTAGCCATTAAACTCTTAACTTTGTAACCGCAATTTTCCCGGAAAAGCAAACATCTACGTCACTACCGGGAGTGCGATCGCGCTGACTATAATCGCCAACGTAATAAAAAGAACTACCATTCTCACGGTACTTCACAGGTAATGGCTTAGTACATGGTTCGCAAAAAACCACTTCTGGGTCAGGTTCTCCTGGTAACAGATGTGGTAAATTGACGTTCCAAAAAGTTCCAGGTTCCAAGGGACGGTCAAATAAGTCAGCCAAAACCTTCGTGGTCCATCGTGCGGCTACATCCCAATTCACATTCAGCTTGCCTTTACGATAATGGGAAACCGCAATTCCAGGAATACCGTGTATGGTAGCTTCTCGCACTGCGGCTACAGTACCGGAAATATAGGCATCAATTCCCAAATTACCACCCGCATTAATGCCTGACAATACAAAGTTCATATCTGGGCTAATATGTCTCAGAGCTATTCTGACGCAATCAGCTGGAGTTCCTGCAATAGCATACTCGTTCTCTGAGCGACGGTGGACGTCAATTGGTTGAGTCGTAGTGACTTGATGTCCACAGCCAGAGAGATGGTCTTTGGGCGCAGCAATAATCACTTCTTTCCCTGAGACAGCTTTGAGCAAGGCTCGGATACCGGGAGCATCGATCCCGTCGTCATTTGTGAGAATTAAAACCAAAATAATTCATACTTCATAATTCGTAATGTAATTATACCCTATACCCGACACCCGACACCCGACACCCCCTATACTTAATCCTCACTTTATAGTACTATTGTACTGTGCCAATCCATAATCACTACCCCCACCTACTCCTACGGTGGGGATTTTCCTTTATCTAGAACCGCCAACGGGTCTTAGTCGCCTTACGAAAAGGGAAACAGATAACGCGATCGCTCATCTCAATCGCTTGGCTAACATCTGTCGGCGTTTCGTAGCGCTGATTTGGGAGTCGCTTAAATACCCGGAGAACCTTTTCATCAAAACCTTTTTCCTCAGCGTATAGAATCAAATCTTTCTTATGGAGTGGATAATCGACTTCATTCAGGTTCTTCTGTAGCTGTACCGCATTGACTCTAGTCATGACAATCCTCCAAAATGTTCTATTGTTAAACAAATTTAAAAATTTATTTTCTTTCAGAAGAATAAGTAACTGAAATATCAAATTCAAGAAAAGTGATTATTTAAAGTGAGTGTCATTGACAAAAGAGTAAAGACAGGAGGGGAGTCCATGTCACTACCGAAAGGTCCACAAAGTCCATCACTCATCCAGAGAATTCAATTTATACTCAGTCCCATGTCGTTGATGGACGCCTGTACCAAACGTTATGGGGATATTTTCACATTGCAGTTAAATCAACCTATTGTTTTTGTGAGCAATCCCCAAGCAATACAACAGATACTAACCAGTGACACAAAAGAGTTTGAAGCTCCTAGTGACTGGAACACTCCTTTTGAACCAACGCTGGGAAAGCATTCTGTTATTACTTTAAGCGGTGAAGCACATCGCCGACAACGTCAATTGATGATGCCTTCATTTCATGGTGACAGAATGAAAACCTACGGAGAGGTCATCAGCAAAGTTACCGAGGAAGTTATCAACCAGTTACAAATCGGTCAGCCCTTCTCTGTGAGGGATGCTATGCAAGCTATTACCCTCAGGGTAATTATGCAAGCAGTGTTTGGACTTTATGAAGGTCCACGCGCCCAAGAACTAGAAAAACTTTTGAGTATCATGCTAGACGAAGGCGGGCGGTCTCCCGTTCGAGTGGTTCAGCTGTATTTTCCCATTTTACAAAAAGATTTTGGACCTCAAAGTTCTTGGGGTAAGTTTCTCCGTCGCCGTTCGCGAGTTCATCAACTGCTAAACGACGAGATTCAGGAACGTCGAGCAAAACCAGACCCATCACGTACCGATGTCCTCAGCTTACTCATGGAAGCTAGGGATGAAGCAGGTCAGCCCATGACTGATGAAGAGTTACGTGATGAATTGGTAACTTTGTTAATAGCAGGTCATGAAACTACGGCTACTGCTCTAACATGGGCATTGTACTGGATTCACAAATTGCCCGATATACGGGAAAAACTGCTAGCGGAACTTGATAGTTTGGGAGGTCATTTAGACACCAATAGTGTTTTCAAGCTTCCCTACCTGAATGCAGTTTGCTGCGAAACCCTGCGGATTTACCCGGTTGGGATGCTCACTTTTCCAAGGGTGGCGAGAACACCTGTATCTTTGTGTGGTTACGAACTTGAACCCGGAACTGTTGTACTTGGCTCAATTTATTCAACGCACCAGCGCGAGGATTTATATCCCCAACACAATCAGTTTAAACCAGAACGCTTTTTGGAAAGGCAATTTTCACCCTATGAGTTTTTGCCGTTTGGAGGTGGTGTAAGACGCTGTCTTGGTATGGCTTTTGCCCAATTTGAAATGAAGGTGGTACTGACAAAAATTCTGTCAAGTGTAGACTTAAGACTGATTGACAATTATGACATACGACCAAAACGCCGTGGTTTAGTCACTGGTCCCAAGCGCCCAATCCACATGGTTATAGGGGTGTAGGGGTGTAGGGGTGTAGGGTGTAGGGGGAAAGAGTGTTTCTTTTGATGGTAGGTTAGGTAATATAGCAATCTTAGTTTTGAAAATTGTAACACCCTAGAAACCCGGTATCTCAGAGGATGTTTTAAAAGTCTTCTCGTCAGTAGCATGCACATTTCATATCCCCCTAAATCCCCCTTAAAAAGGGGGACCTTTAGAGATTTTCCCCCCTTTTTAAGGGGGGCTAGGGGGGATCAACCAGTGCTTGAAATTACAGCCAACCACTTTTCACACATCCTCTCAAAGATACCGGGTTTCTCTCGCCTGACGTAATGATGTGCAGATTGCTATATAGGACTTTCGGTACACCTTAATATTCTACAAACCTATTGCCCATTGCCTATAATTCTTTGATGAAAATTTCTGATTAAAAATTTTTCATTGCTTATGACGGTATCATTATTACAAACGCTGCAATTAATTATTAATCCTACAAAGTTTTTGGATGGGTGTGCTGCTCGGTATGGGGATTTATTTGCAGTGCAGGTGTTGGGGATTAATTCGCCTCCAGTTGTGTTTTTTAGTCATCCAGAAGCCATCGCTGAATGTTTTGCAATACCTGCTAAAGATTTGGATTTTAAAAAGGCAACTCATGTGTTTGAACCTTTATTTGGGTCAAATTCAATTGTCTTGCAGGAGGGACGATCGCATAATCGCCAACGTCAATTATTAATGCCTCCTTTTCATGGCGATCGCATGAAGACTTATGGGAAAAAGATTTGTGAAATCACTCAAGAAGCTACCAAAGATTGGCAGGAAGGTCAATTAGTTTCCATGCAGGAAGTAATGCCTGATATTACTTTACAAATTATCTTGCAAGTTGTTTTTGGTATTAGTCCTGGCGATCGCTACCACAAATTAAAAGAACTTCTTAGCTCTTTACTAGAAGATATCACTAAACCTCTGTACTCTACCTTATTTTTCTTTCCACCACTGCAAAAAGATTTGGGAGCGTGGAGTCCTTGGGGAAATTACAAGAGACGTTTAGAAGAAATTGACAAGTTGATTTATGCAGAAATTTACGAACGTCGTTTGGAAAATGATACAGCACAGGTAAGCCACAATCCGTCTTCTCGTACAGATATTCTCAGTCTGCTGATGTCAGCGCGAGACGAAAACGAACAGCAGATGACAGATGTAGAGTTACGAGACCAATTAGTTTCACTACTACTATTGGGATATGAAACGACAGCGGGTGTTTTAGCGTGGCTGTTTTATCTTATTCACTTTTATCCCCAAGTGAAAGAGAAACTCATGGGAGAACTGAGAGATTTAGGTGATACATCAAGTCCTGAAGCTATTACCCAACTCCCTTATCTGAGTGCTGTTTGTCAGGAAACGATGCGACTTCATCCTATTGCTTTAATCTGTACTCCAAGAATGGTGAAAAAGACTGTAGAAGTTGCAGGTCAAAAATTTAATTCTGGTACAGTATTAGTTCCGTGTATTTATTTAGCACATCGACGAGCAGAAACGTATTCACAACCTAAAAAGTTTGACCCAGAAAGATTTCTCACCCAAAAATTTTCCCCTTATGAATACTTACCTTTTGGGGGTGGTTATCGAGGCTGTATCGGTTCAGCATTTTCTATGTATGAAATGAAGTTAGTTTTGGCTACTATTCTGTCACGCTTTCAACTATCTCTTGCAGACCAACGTCCAGTTTATCCAGTACGCCGTGGGATTACTATTGTTCCTTCTGGTGGTGTAAGCATGGTGGTTAGCAATAGACTGGTGCTTTAGAAACCCGGTATCTCAGAGATACCGGGTTTCTCTCTTCCGGGGGGGACGCGACTAGTCCACCATATTGATTTTGATAGGTAAATAAAAAACCGCATTCGCGTTGGCGAAGCCTCTCGAAGAGAAGCGTCTCGAAGAGAAGACGCGAAGAGCGCTAAGGAAGAGGAAAAGAGCATGAGCCTGAACATCGTTTTACCTATCAGAATTTATGTGGCAGACTACTACTGGTACAAGACGGGCGGGGACGCCCGTACCACAAGATAGATAAATTATCCTTGGCAAATACTAAAAACAACGGCAAAATATGAAGGCAGTAAGTTCAAACAGAAATTTAATTTATGCCTCCAGAGGATAAACTTAAGCGTTGTGCAGTGATATTAACCGCTATTCCTGTGGAATATAAAGCTGTTCGCGCCTTTCTTGTTGACTTGAAAGAAGAGGTTCATTCTGGGGGAACAGTGTATGAAAGAGGAAAATTTGCTCTCAATGGTCAGTCATGGGAAGTGGGGATTGTTGAGGTAGGTGCAGGAAATATAGGCGCAGCATTTGAAGCGGAACGTGCGATCGCCTACTTCAACCCTAGTGTTGTCATGTTTGTAGGGGTAGCAGGTGGGATAAAGGATGTCGCCCTTGGTGATGTGGTAGCAGCAACAAAAGTCTATGGTTATGAGTCTGGTAAGGCAAAGAATGAATTTGAACCCAGACCTGATGTTGGTCTATCGACATATAATTTGATACAACGAGCTAGGGCTGAAGCAAGAAAATCAGATTGGTTGCGAAGGCTGGGATCTATCCCAAATCCAGAACCCAGTGTATTTGTTGCACCCATCGCCGCCGGAGAAAAGGTGGTTGCTTCAACCGAGTCCTGGGTTTGGGATTTTCTCCGGTCAAACTACGGTGATGCGGTAGCTGTAGAGATGGAAGGGCGGGGTTTACTTCAAGCAACTCATGCGAATCAGCAGGTTTCTGCACTTATCATTCGTGGGATTTCTGACCTGATTGATGGTAAGAGTGAAGCAGACAAAGCAGGTTGGCAAAAAATTGCAGCTAGTCATGCTAGCGCCTTTGCTTTTGAGATTTTGGCGAAGCTAAACTTAATTGATACCAAGAGTTCATCATTAGGTGAACCTTCTCAAAGTTATGCAGATGGAAATGAAACTCGGCTCTCTCTCCTGATAGAAAAACTAAATGATTTTCAAAAAGAAAGAATTATTACCGCTGACCCTGGTCGTCAATTTGAACTTAAACAAAGAATTAAAGAAATTCAACGGGAAATTGAAGAACTAGAGTCATAAATTAAATGAGTTGTGTCACAAGATAATCTTGAAAATTCTCTCAATCTCTTACGTGAAAAACTAAAGAAGTTTCAAAAAGAAAGAATTATTACTGCAGACCCTAGTCGGCAATTTGAAGTTGAACAAAGAATTAAAGAAACTCAACAGGACATTGAAAAATTAGAAAAAAGGCATAGGAAAAAATGTAATCTCACTTTTGATAAAGAGTTAGAAATTGCATTATGGAGCTTGAATCACAGTGAGCAATTTACATACTTCCAACTTCTAGCTCAAAATTTTCATAATATTGTTGGTATTCGGATTCAAATCCCACCATCAAGTCATATACCTCTGACTTGGCTGCTCAGATGTTTGGTTAAAAATCTGGTGAAAAATGAAGATGATATAATTTACGCTCGGTTGCATTTGGATAGTTACAGGTACCGCATTAATAATAATTTTCAGTTATTATTAGAAGGCATATCTGAGAGTCTTAAACTACCTGGTTGTCATCGCGAAACTCCTGCAGAAGAAATTATTGAAAAAATATGCGACAAAATGAAAGAAGAAGAGCAGCATATTATCTTACTACTGTATGGTGTAGACTCTCAAAAAAAGTTTGCTTTGGATCGAATATTAAATGATTTTTGGAAGCCTTTAACTCAAAAAGTTAAAAAGTCTGATATAAAGTATCATTTATCAATGTTTTGGATAGATTATAAAAAAAAGATTGATTGGCGAGATATTTATATATTTCCAGATAAACCTCAGTTAGCAAAGGAGGAGATGCTATTCAATCTTTGTGTTACTTCTAAATTCAGAAAGAAAGACTTAGATAGTTGGATAACAGGACAGGAAGGACAGTCTATCCTTGCTAAGGTTGACTATGATTTAGTTGAAAAAAAGCAAATTAGTCAGACAAGTAAGACGATTTGGAAGGAAAGTCAGAACGGAAAACCAGAATTGTTGCTTCAGGTAATTTATCACTTATGTAAACTGACTTGGGAGGAATACGAAACTAGATGGCAAGACCTTTAAAGAACAATCTCAAACAACTAGTATACACTGGGGAAGACAAGTTTCAACCGCAGCCTGGGGAATGCGACCCAGAAACAGGAGAACGCATTTGTCCTTATCTACCTGTGAGTGAAGGACTGGTGGAGGCTGTGAATTTAGCAATTAATCTTAATAGACCTTTATTGTTAGAAGGAGAACCGGGGTGTGGGAAAACCCGATTGGCTAGTGCGGTGGCTTATGAGTTCAGCAAACGTTATGAATATGAGGGAAAACAACAGGGGAAAAAATGGCTCTATGCTGATTGGACGATTAAGTCTAGCGACCAAGCACGGGATGGGTTATATATCTATGATGGGATAAGACGTTTGTTTGATGCTCAACTAGCTACAACAGACACATCGCGACAAGAGGAAATCCGCAAACGGTTGGATGATCCCAAACATGAAGCTTATATCCAATGGGGAGCAATTGGTAGAGCTTTTCAAGCATCTCAAAAAGGTCAGCGGATGGTTGTGCTGATTGACGAGATAGATAAGGCTGATACGGATTTTCCTAATGACTTACTTCTAGAACTTGAAGAAAAGCGCTTTTATGTCAAGGAAACTGGAGAGGAAGTCAAGGCAAAAGCTGATTCTGCACCGATTATTTTTATTACCAGTAATGGTCAGAGAAAATTACCTGATGCTTTCTTAAGGCGTTGTCTATATCATTATATAGAATTCCCTAAAAAAGAACAGTTAATTAAAATTGTAGAAGCGCATTTTGGTACAGATTGGTCAAAAAAGTTAACAGAGACAACTATAGAACGTTTTATTAATCTCCGCGAGTTGATGGAGAAAGAGAAAGGCGGTTTTGGGAAAAAGGTTAGCACTAGTGAATTAATTGACTGGTTACACGCTCTACGCCTACATTCAAAAAATGAAGCGGACATTGAGAAGCTTCTTTCGGATAAGCTATTGCCTTACTCTAGTGTATTGCTTAAAAGTAAAGAAGACCGTGATGAGTTTATTAATAAATTAAATAAATAAGGGCTGTGATATGGCAATCCTATTTGATGTGTGAGAAAATACAGAGTCTCAGAAACCCGGTTTCTTCAAGAAACCGGGTTTCTAACTTTCGCTTATCCGAGTAATATTGGGAGATACCGGGTTTCTTTATCTCACGAATGATTTAGGGCTGTGATAGTGAGTTCAAATGAGTTACCGCTCTATGAGTTATTTCTCCGTCTGCGGGCTTCAGGATTCCTTCTTGGTATCAGTGACTACAATCTACTTTTAGAAGTTTTGTTAGCTCGATACGATACTTCTCAGCAGGCGATTCTCAATCTTGGTATACCAAACCGCGATACACTCAAACAGTTATGTCAGACTTTGTGGGTAAAATCAGTCAGTCAGCGTCTTCAGTTTGAAGCAATTTTTGACGAAATATTTGTACAGTCAACACCCTCAGAGTCTTTAGGCGATCGCCAAAATAAGCTAAGTCCATTTGAACAACCGCAACAACAAAAGGAACAAGCAGAACAAAGCCGCCAAGATAGCCCTACTCAGACTGAAAATCCTAAAAATTCTAAAACCGAATATTTTTTTCTTGCGCCTGACCCTAGCTTACAACCTCCAGAACCGACAACTGAGGATGATAAGGTTATTACAGCAGTTAGAACTGGGAAACAGAGGGAGTGGATTTCCTTCAAACCTTCTGGATTACCTCATGAATATTTTCCTGTGACAGCGCGACAGATGGAACACGGCTGGTATTCTTTACGCCATTCTGTTAGAAAAGGAGTGGGTTTAGAACTAGATACCGCTGCGACTATTGACCAAATTAAGCAAAAGGGAAAATTTTTTCACCCCGTACAAAAACCCCGTCTGCTGAAGTCTGGTCAGCTTGTGTTGCTGATTGACCAAAAAGGCTCAATGCAGCCATTTCACGTACTATCGCGGCTGTTGGTGGAAACGGCTCTACAAACTGGTTGTCTGGAAAAAACCGACTGTTATTATTTCAATAATTATCCCAGACGCGTACTTTACAACGATCCCCAGTTTCAAACTGAATCACCTGTTGCAGAAGTGATGGCTCGTTTGCATCGCGATCGCCATGTTGTCTTAATCTTTAGCGATGCAGGTGCAGCTCGTGGTGATTTTATCTTAAGGCGAATTGAGAAAACTTGTGAATTTTTGACACAACTTCAAGGGTATTCTAAAACTATAGCCTGGTTAAACCCTATGCCCCAAGATTCTTGGGACGGGACAACAGCGGAGGCTATAGCCAATGAAAAGATTGTGCAAATGTTTCCTGCTGACTTCATTGGGTTTGAGAAAGCTATTAAAGTGTTGCAATGATTGACTCCGCACCATTAGAAACAGACCCCAAAGTTAGATATGCTACTGAACGTATTGATGCATTTGGTAGACGTTTTACTCAACAACATCTAACCTTGGCATATCATGCAGCCTTTCCTCTCGCTTTGACCCCAGATTTGTTATATCGCCTGCGGGACTATCCATTCCAACCTAAGTTGCAAATTCCCTGGATTGCTGTAGCAGACCTCCTCCTCTCCGGTCTTTGCTATGAGGTAGGACAGGAACTTTATGAAATGGATATGACCGTGCGACAAGTCCTGTTGAATCGCCTCACTCAAGAATTTGGTTCCAAACGCCTCAGGGAACTCTCAACATTTTTACTAGATTATATAGAGAGACAGATTCATCCCTCAGATACTCGTCTGATTCAAGGACAGCGGTGGACTGCGTTAGCCTATGTTGAGCCAAAGGAAGCAGCCAAAGAAATAACTTTGAAGTTAACAAAATTGCTCCAAAACGATACGTCAGATTGTCTACAGATAGCATTTTTGGTAGAAACCCTAGCACAGCCTTTGAAAGACGCGGGTTTTGAACCTTTGTTGACTTTAGCAAAAGGCATGGAGCAATCCGCTCGCGGTGATAAATTAGGAGCTAAAGCCCAATTTGACAAACTACGTCATCAACTCGGTCATCCTCCAACCATTGCTGACGTTCCCATCAACATTGTCTCCACCAAAACTTTCTCCTTTGACGTAGTCACCCTCAACGCCCAAGGCGAAATTATCAATAAGAAACGCCACCAAGCGCAATACTTCACACAAGACCTCGGTCAGGGTGTGACTCTAGAAATGGTCGCCATCCCAGGTGGTACTTTCCTCATGGGTTCACCGGAAAGCGAAGAGGGACGTTATGAAAGTGAAAGTCCCCAGCACGAAGTTACTATTCCACCCTTTTTCATGGGTAAATACCCCGTCACTCAAGCCCAATGGCGTGCTGTGGCGAATCTTTCCCAAGTCAACAGGGAACTTGACCCCAATCCATCACGATTCAAAGGAGATAACCTGCCAGTAGAGCAAGTATCTTGGTATGATGCTGTCGAATTTTGTGATAGACTATCAAAGTGGACAAAACGAAATTACCGACTCCCCAGTGAAGCAGAATGGGAGTATGCTTGCCGTGCAGGCACGACGACATCTTTCCACTTTGGCGAAACAATTACGACTGAGGTGGCAAACTTTTACGGCAAGATAACTTATGCCTCTGCTCCGGAAGGAAAAGAACGGAAACAAACAACGCCAGTAGGTAGCTTTAAAGTGGCTAACAGGTTTGGTTTGTTTGATATGCACGGCAATGTAAGGGAGTGGTGCTACGACAACTGGCACAAATCTTATGCTGGCGGTCCAAACAAAGGCTTTTACTATAATGATAATGATAATCAAAAGAGGTTGCTGCGTGGCGGTTCCTGGTACGACTATCCCAGGTATTGCCGTTCGGCGTGTCGTGACTACTACGTCCCGGACGTCAGGGGCGGCGACATCGGTTTTCGCGTGGTTGTTTCCGTCGCCGATTAATTCTTTGCTCTATGCCCTTTTGCTCTCTTCTCTTTCTCATTTGCTGCCGCAGGCAGCTCGATTTTTTTTTGACTTTGCACGACTATTTATAGTATCCGACAAGCTCTTGGTTTTGTCAAGTAGCATTTATCTATAGCTATAGCTGTAGGGGTGTATGATGAAATGCCCGTGTTGTCTTTATTGGTACAAATGCACTACTTTACTTTGATTTGTCTTGTAACCAGCGAAAAAATAGCGGTTGAGCAGATTGCTTTAATTCTGTGTAAACCTACTTAATCTTGATTTTCCCAGTTGGCTAACCAGATTTCCAACTCTTCTCGCAATTTAGTTTTCCAATCGGGAATTGCTATAATTCTTTCCCTGAGTCCTGGTCTTAGATTGATTTGCAATGCCCTACGGTCTAGTGGGGCATTTGACGTAAACCCTTTTTTGTTATTTTTTTGAAAAGGCATTGACATTCACTGCTATATGTTGCTATACGAACATATAGCAGGATTTAATCAAAAATTCAAATGGCTAAAAGCAAGAAGCAACAGAAAACTGAATATACCTACACTCAGGTTGTTCCTGTTGTTTCCTGTTCAGACGAAGCACAGCTCGACCAAATCATGCATCTGTGTGGGATACCACGAGCATTAACTTACAATAAACTTGGTTCGTTACAGGGTTGGTCTGTACACTGGACACAAGCCGATCCGATTATTCGTAAAATACTTACACCCTCTGACATTGGATTACCCGCCAAAATTTGGGAATGGTCTGTTAATGATACGATGAAAGCTATTTCAGCACAACAAGAAGCTGCTAAAACCTTTTTAATTCGTGACATTTGGCGAAAGTACCCAATGCAAACAAGTCAGCGAAAAAGACTTGAATGGATTGAAGTAAATAAAGACAAGAAAAAAGGAGAACAACTTCAACAACTTATTGAACTGGCTTTAGAATTGTTTCCACCATGCGCGATGGAAATTGAGCGAAATCGGTTAATTGAACTGTTAAATACAAACCCTACGAAAGATAATTGGTTACATCGAAAATTTCGCTCTCAATATCAACGTGGTCATACGTTTGTACGCAACCAAATTGTCTATCAAACACAAGGTTATATATGTAAACGTCTGAATAGACATTCGGTTGAATTACAGATTCAAGGCTTAGAACGTGGTAAAAAGATGACTCTAAAGCTAAGATGTCGGCATATTATCAAAGGACAGATTCGTGTTATTCGTAATGAATACGGAATTATCGAAGTTCACAGCACTCGTACAAGAGTTTTAATTTTACCACAAGGTAAGCCTCAGAAAAAATTAGGTATTGATAAAGGTTACACTGAGGGTTTTTACACATCAGATAATCAAGCGATTGCGTCTGGATTAGGTCAATTAATGACCGAGAAAACTGAGAGAATCGCCAAAACAAACCGGAACCGTTACAGAATTAGATGTTTTGGTGAAAACATTAAAAAACATGATCCTAAGAAAGCGGCTAGAATTTTAGAAAACAACCTTGGGTATAAGGTTAAGGGGAGCAAACTTCAACAACAGAAAGAGACTATCAAGAATTTTATTCGTAAAGATTTACGACTGGCAATCGCTACACCAGTCGATATTATTTGCGAAGATCTCACCCAACCGATAAAAGGTAAAAGACTTGCGAAAAGGATTAATCGCAAGCTTAACCAATGGATGAAAGGTGAGTTACAAGCTTCAATTGAGATGATCAAGTTGGAGACGGGATCAACAATGTCAGTGGTTAATCCCGCTTACACATCGCAGGTTGATAGCCAGACCGGGACGCTTTTAGGTCAACGGGATGGAGATCGCTTTATCCGGTTCACGGGGGATGTAATTCAGGCTGATTGGAACGCGGCGATAAATATCCGCGAACGGGGACAGGATAACCAAATCACGCGGTACATACGATTTCGTGAAGTGGAAGCGATCCTTGTTGGTCGCACTGTTCAGTATTTGCATTCGAGTGGTTACTCTGTTGCAGATGCGTTAGAGCTTGGATGGTTGCCGTCTAAGTTTAAGAATACTGCATTGGAGTATGAAAGCAAATATCACCCACAGGGGTAGTGGGTACGCTTAAGCTTTAATCTGGGAGACAAAGCCAATTGTCGGCAAAGTGCTAAAAGCCATTACCAGATTAAATGACAGCAGCAATTAAAGACACTTCTGAGTTACTTGCATAGGTTTTCTCAGATTTAGTTTACCCCTATTACTTAAATTGTACCTTATATACGTACTTTAGGAGAGCCGCAGATAAAAATTTTGAATAATTGCGCTAGCCCTGGTATTTTCCACTCTTGCATCGTCAAATTGATAAATTCCCTTAACCCTTGCATATTAACTGTTCATACCTCCCAGTAAAAGGACTCGATAGAAACTGAAGTTTACATGGAACTTTAAGACTAATGAAACTTCCTTTTCTGTTCCTGTTGGCTGACGTCTGTCTCAGACGTACCACAAGAAATTTTTAGATACTTTTTTATTTTGATAGCTGACGGCTAAACGCTAACTAACTTTCTTCCTTCATGCAGATACACTTCTGAATTTCAATGTTTACATTTAGGCTGTAGCAAAGCATCAGGAGATGAAATAAGTTATGTCAGGGGAACAACGTTTAGAAGAACAAGTGCTAGCGCAAGAAGCAAAAAAGAGAGTATCGGAACAGTTAGATACAGCAGAAAAAATAGATGTAGACGTGCAAACTGACCTGTTCAAGTTAATTCAAGGACAGGCGGATGGGGTTCACTTTTCTGGTCAAGGGATGGTAATCCGGAATATCCGAGTTCAAGAAATTATATTGGAAACAAATAATATTTCAGTTAATCCTTTAAGTGCTCTTTTTGGTGAAATTGAATTAAACGAACCAGTATATGCGACTGCTCGTATTGTACTGACGGAAGCTGATATCAATAATGCTTTAATGTCCAACTACATTCGCAATAATATGCAAAGTTGGGATTTGAAGGTAGACGGTGGGACTGTGAGTCTAACACTAAAAGAAATCCAAATTCAACTACCAGAGAAGGATAAAATAGGATTTGCTGGAAAAGTGATGATTCAAGAGAACAGCAATCTCTATCCTCTAGGCTTTACAGCACTGCTTAGTCCTAGAAAGAGAGACAAACCTATTCTGTTAGAAAAATTTAACTGTATTGAAGGAAATGGGATTTCTTTCCATGTCGTGTTAGCCTTATTGCAAAAGGTACAAGAAATCATAAATTTACCATATCTAGAGTTTGACGATATGGCAATACGTATTAAGGAACTGGAGGTAGAAAAGGGTAAAATATCTCTTTTGATAGACGTTCGTGTTAACCAAATCCCCCCCACGTAGCATTTCTATAATCATTCGTAAAAGGCGAGAGTAAAAGGCGAGAAACCCGGTTTCGCAAAAGTTACCGGTTTTCTAGACCTCGCAATTTTTACAAATCAAGTAGAATTGCTATGTAAGAGGATGTTTTAAAAGTCCTCTTGTTGGTAGCAAAACGTTCTAGATCCCCCTAAATCCCCCTTAAAAAGGGGGACTTTGAGAGTATCTTCCCCCCTTAAAAAGGGGGACTTTGGGAGTATCTTCCCCCCTTAAAAAGGGGGACTTTGGGAGTATCTTCCCCCCTTAAAA
>JAWQFQ010000004.1:43051-69837 GCA_035967975.1 Scytonema sp. PMC 1070.18 | reverse complement strand
AGGGAGACTTTGAGAGTATTTTCCCCCCTTTTTAAGGGGGGCTAGGGGGGATCTGGATACAAAGGTAGACTTTACAAACATCCTCTAAGGAAAATTGCTACAGCTAGCCTAAAACCTGTGAATCATCAACCATTAAAAAAGATTAATTTTTATAACTCCCGAACGATGAAAGTCCACTTTTGGTTTTCTATTATCATGAATAACTTTTTTCTAAAAACTAAACTATGGAAGCTTATGATGTTGTAATTATTGGAGCAGGACATAATGGGTTAGTTTGTGCTGCTTATCTACTGAAAGCGGGTTATAGCGTTTTGCTACTAGAGAAGCGTTCCGTTCCCGGAGGTGCAGCAACGACTGAGGAATGTTTGCCAAAGGAAGCTCCTGGCTTTAAGTTTAACTTGTGTGCTATCGACCACGAGTTTATTCACTTAGGTCCAGTTGTGCAAGAATTGGAACTAAACAAGTACGGCTTGGAATATCTGGAGTGCGACCCGGTTGTTTTTTGTCCCCATCCTGACGGAAAGTACTTTTTAGCTCATAAGTCGTTGGAAAAAACTTGTCAGGAAATCGCTCGGTATAGCGATCGCGACGCCAAGAAATACGCGGAATTTACAAAATATTGGCAAAAAGCGATTGGTGCGATGATCCCCATGTTTAATGCTCCGCCAAAGTCATTGTTAGATGTTCTTGGTAACTACGACATTGCAAAGCTAAAGGACCTATTTTCAGTTATTGGTTCTCCCTCCAAGACACTGGACTTCGTTCGCAACATGATTACCAGTGCTGAGGATATCCTGAACGAGTGGTTTGATTCAGAATTTTTGAAAGCACCCCTATCTAGACTAGCAGCCGAACTCGGTGCGCCACCTTCACAGAAAACCATTGGTATTGGTGCGATTATGATGGCTATGCGCCATGACCCTGGTATGACCAGACCCCGTGGAGGTACCGGGGCGTTAGTCCAAGCCTTGGTAAATTTGGTGAAGAGCAAAGGTGGCGTTATCCTCACAGACCAACACGTAGAGAAAGTTTTGGTTGATAATGGTCGTGCTGTTGGTGTACGGGTAGCAAACGGTAAGGAATATCGTGCCAAGTACGGAGTTATTTCCAATATTGATGCTAAACGGCTCTTTTTACAAATGGTAGATAAGAGCGACGTTGATGCAGCAGATCCAGATTTACACGAAAGATTGGATCGCCGTATTGTCAATAACAACGAAACAATTCTTAAAATAGACCTGGCATTGAATGAGCCTCTGCGCTTTGAACACCACAATCATCGGGATGAATACCTCATTGGCTCTGTTCTCATTGCAGATTCTATGGCACACGTTGAACAAGCACACAGTTTGTGTACCTTAGGACAAATTCCCGATGCTGACCCCTCAATGTATCTAGTCGTGCCAACAATGTTAGACCCGTCAATGGCACCTCCAGGTAAGCATACTGCGTGGATTGAGTTTTTTGCTCCCTATCAAGTTGCAGGTGCAAACGGGACTGGGTTGAAGGGTACTGGATGGACTGATGAGTTAAAAAACAAAGTCGCAGACAGGGTGATTGATAAGCTAGCAGATTATGCACCAAATGTCAAGAGTGCCACTATTGCCCGTCGTGTGGAAAGCCCAGCGGAATTAGGAGAACGGTTGGGTGCTTATAAGGGAAATTACTATCACGTCGATATGACCTTAGATCAGATGGTCTTTTTCCGTCCTCTACCAGAAATCGCAAACTACAAAACACCCATTGAAGGCTTGTTCCTCACAGGTGCGGGAACTCATCCAGGCGGTTCTATATCAGGTATGCCGGGACGCAACTGTGCGCGGGTCTTTTTGCAAGCAAAGCACCCAATAGCTCAGTCTTTTAAAGATGCACGAGATTCAATTTTAGCAACTGTTGAATCAGTGTTTAAGACTAGTTAAATTTCTTTGTTGCAACGCATTCGCATATAGTTTTGGAAAAATCGTGAGTCTTAGAAACCCGGTATCTCAAAGATACCGGGTTTCTTGTCTGTGATAAGCAAAGGAATTAAAATTCGGGCTTAAAGCTCAAACCCGTTAAAACGGGTTAAGAGGTGAACGTGAATTGAAACCTCCTATTAACTCATAGCAATGGCTCGCGGTTACATTCCTGTTGAAGTAGAACGTCGTGTTCGGAGTACTGCTCGCAACCGTTGCGGCTATTGTTTAAGCCCCCAGCACTTAGTTATGGCACGTTTGGAAATCGAACGTATTAAGTTATTAAGCAGAATCCTCACTTAACTTCCAAGACCTCCCCTGACAATGAACTTCATTCCCGATAATCTGAATTCCTGCACTTTGACGCATCAAAGTCATAACTTCTTGTCGTTCTTCTTCAGTCAAGAAGTCATCGCCCTTACGACCACTTGGACAACGTTTCGAGTCGCCCCCAGTATCTAAATATCGCTGCTTAGCTATATTAATCAATTCTTGCAGTCTAGCTTCTTGTTTTTTTTGTAGTTCAGTCAGTTCTCTCATAATTCTGAAATCCATTCAGGAGGTACTATGTCACCATTTGGTAAGATGTAGGAAACTGGCAAAACAGCGCTTGGCGTTTGAATTAGCCAATACCCTGTTTCTTCATCATAAAGTCTCCACTCAAGAAGTTCTAGGGTTTCTAGAGCATTTATAATTAAATACTGAAATTCTGTTGGTTCCACAAGTTTGTAATTTGTCTTTAGTTGAACAAGTCTATTGAAATCTCACGCAAAGACGCTAAGAGGATGTTTTAAAAGTCTTTTTGTTAGTAGCATGCACACTTCACATCCCCCTAAATCCCCCTTAAAAAGGGGGACTTTAAAAGATTTTCCCCCCTTTTTAAGGGGGGCTAGGGGGGATCAACCAGTGCTTGAAATTACAGCCATTCACTTTTCAAACATCCTCTTAGCTCAAGTCAGATTTATCTAACTAAACATGACTTTTAACCCGTTTTAACGGGTTTGAGCTTTAAGCCCAAATTTTAATTTAGGGCTTAACTCAGGATTCCCAACTACCATAGAAATGAAACAAGATTGAAATCAAATCATTAATAGTGAACAATTGAAGAGAGAATAGCGATGTTTTTGCGAAATAAGTGGTGGGCGATCGCAGAATCAAACACCATCCGTAACAAACCTGTAGGATTGCGACGACTGGGTGAGGATATAGTATTGTGGCGCAATCAAGAGGGAAAAATTATTTGTCAACGCAGTCAATGTCCCCATCGAGGTGCAAATTTAGCATTGGGTCGGGTTGTAGATGGATGTATTGAATGTCCTTATCATGGTTTCCGTTTTGCGACTCAGGGACATTGTACGTTAATGCCTTGTGAAGGAAAAGACACCCATATCAGCCCAGAAATGCGGGTGAAAACCTATGTTGTTCGAGAAGCCCATGATTTAATTTGGTTGTGGTGGGGAGATAACCAGTTAGATTACCCGTCAATACCCTGGTTTGATGAACTTCGCGATCGTCCCGTGCGTTGGGCTTCAGGTACAATGCAATGGAATGTTCCTTATACAAGGGCGGTAGAAAGTTTACTTATTGACATTCACCATGCTGCTTTTGTCCATCAGGGATTTGCTAAGTTGTCTGGTTTTGGTTCTGCTACCTTGCTAGACCCGTTTGAAGTCAAGCTTGATGGTGAAATGATTAGCAGTTGGGGTCAGTTACGACCAGAAACAGCAAATTCCACTCAAAAGGGTGTGTTTACTTTTCAGCATTGGCTTTATTTTCCCAGTTTGGCACTGTTTGACTTTGGATTTGGTGGAATCAAACTTTTTGCGATCGCCATCCCAATCGATGAAGAAAACACTTGGGCGTATGCACGCTACTATATACCATTTGGTACTGCTTGGATAAGCCGCTTGCTTTCCAGAGTAGCTCTATGGCTAGAATTCACTTTTATTCAGCCTGATGATTATAGAATTATACTGTCATCAAAGCCACGACAAAGCGGTTTAAACGCAAATAAATTTGTTCGTGCTGATAAAGTCATTGTTTTGTGGCATAAACTATACGAAAATTATGAATCAAGAGCAAACACAGAATGAAGAAAAAGTTGAAAACACAACTTATGGAGACAAGACTGAAAGAATAAAAGCTTTGAGCCAGTTTATCAAATCAGTAACTCCCTTTGTTTGGACTGCTGTCATCCTATTTGTTATTGTTCCACTACTAGGTAGAGGCTTTATAGCTAGTTCACTACCAAATCCTCTCAGCAATCCGAATACCAGCAATCCAAATACGAGTCATAGTACTGAAGTAGTTATTGAAAGAACACAGCAACCGTGGAGTCAAATTGACCAAGATATTGTAGCTGCTATCAAAAATGCAGATAACGAAGCAAAAAACTTCGCTTCTGCAAGATTAGATAAGTGGGTTGATGAATTGATGACCCGCGTTGATAATAGCTTTCTTGATTGGTATTTTAATTACTTTAACCAAAAAAGACTTGAATTGAGCGCTCCCTTTGTCTGGTTATATTCTGCTGTCACCCATTGGATAGATACAAAGAACCCAACTCCAAATCAAGCTGTTGCAGAAACATTAACCGAGGATTTTCAGATTGAGTTTGCTAAGCGAGTTTTAAGACCTAAAATTGCACAACTTGAGTTAGAAGGTATAACCAGAGATACTGTTAATCTATATATCTCTGAACTTGAAACAAACATTTCTAGTATTCAAAGCAGTTACAAGATTCCTCAAGGAGAGTGGGAGCGCTACCTTGGCGATATTGCTATCACTATTACTGATAGCGAAGGAATTGTTTCTAATTTATCTTTAAAAGTCCTAATAGGTGGAGGAAGCTATGTAATTGCAAAAGCAGCAATTCCAGTAATGACAAAAGTAGGAAGTAAAATTGTTGCATCCTTCGCCGGAAAAGCTGGAGCAAAAGTTGCAGCAAAAACAGGAGGTAGTGTCGCAGCCAAGATAGGAGCAGAATTTTTAGACCCGATTGTTGGTATAGGTATCATTATCTGGGATTTGTGGGACTATCATCACACAGTTAATGTCAATAGACCAATTCTCAGAGAAGCAATTCTGGATTACTTGAACTTAGTCAAGGATTCACTGCTTGAAAATTCTGAAAATGGGATCATGAGTGCAATTCATCAATTAGAAAGTGGGATTTTAAAATCAGTTAAAACATAAGCAATCAGCACTCAGCAATCAGCACTCAGCACTCAGCACTCAGCACTCAGCACTCAGCACTCAGCACTCAGCACTCAGCGATGACGAATTCAGACCAATTTAATCTTAGAGGATGTTGTAAAAGTCTTCTCGTCACTAGCATGCACATTTCACATCCCCCTAAATCCCCCTTAAAAAGGGAGACCGTGAGAGATTTTCCCCCCTTTTTAAGGGGGGCTAGGGGGGATCAACCAGTGCTTGAAATTACAACAAACCACTTTTAAAACATCCTCTTAATATATTTGATAGCTGATAGCTGATAGCTAATAGCTGATATCCAACTCAACCATCAATAATCAATCGCTTATCCATCCCTGCTAACATTACAGACAAAAAGGGTGAAACTTGTTGAGACAAATTTAGTTCTTTGACAGCAGTCTCCAAAAGATTTCCTTGTAAAACTTTTTCACCAATTGTTATCAATTCAGACCAGGTGATATCACTTTCAAGATAAGCTTTAACTATGCTTATAAGCAACCCTACATAATCATTCCCCTCTAGTTTCGTCATCATAGTGTGAGGAACGTCAAACACTTTCTCAAAGTAGAAATACCAGGATTTTGGTTGATGTTTAAGAGTAGCAAGAAAGAATTTCTCCAACTCATCATGATTGATAGTGCGATCGCTTTTACCAAAAATCACAAACATCGGTACAGGTGCATAGTCTTGGACTCTATGAAGAAGTTCTTGACCCATATCCAAAAAAATCCGCAGTGCTGGAATGCGGAAACCGTCGTATCCAAAATTACCGGGATTATCCTTATTCAACCATTCGTAGTAAATGGGGAGAACTTCTACGATTAAATTGACGATTGCATTAGTACTGCTTATATAAGGGGCAAACAGTAAAGTTTTTTCAATCTGTTGAGGATATTCTAAAGCTAACCAAGCTGCCAAATTCCCACCTGTGGACAGTCCTCCGACTATCACCTGCTGTCCTAAAGTTTTTGCCACTTCCAACCACGAGAGAGCAAATTGATGATAAACTTCTATATCAGTAGGTAAAGGGGGGGGATTGTATCCATCCCAATCTCCTTCTACTCCATGACCGGGCTGCAATGGAACAAGTACATTGTAACCAGCTTTAAATAATGCTTTTCCCATGGGTTCAAATTGGTACGGACCCGCAGTGAAACCGTGGAAAAAAAGGCAAACCTTTCGATTTGGGTCTGGGTGAAACCAAAATTTCGACCGACAAGCATCGTTTTTAATTGGTAGCGCATCCTCTAGGGATTGGGCTTGTTGAATGATGGCATCTATGGTGGTAGCGTAGTCAGACATATTTGGTGTATTTATACATAGCTAATGGCTAATGGTTAATGGCTAATGGTTAATGGTTAATGGTTAATGGTTAATGGCTAATAGCTAATGGCTAATGGTTAATGGTTACGAACTCGCTTTTCATATCTTGACCTTTGCAGGTTAAACTAGGTCTGGTGAGAGCCGCTCCATTTTAACCTTGTGAGGCTTTTATGGCAGCAAACCTGCAACAAATTGCTAAGTACTTAGACAGTCTGGGATGGGAATACCGTATCGATGAAGAAGAAGACCGTATTATCACAGGTGTTGAAAGCGATAACTTGGAAGACTTCCTAATTGTTGTTCAATTGGATGAAGATGGCAAGTTTTTCCGACTATTTGCACCTCAGGTGTTATCTGGAGTGCAAGAACATCCTCACAAGGTCGCTATTTTACAGACTATGCTTGCTATTTCTTGGGAAACGAAAATGCTTCAATGGGAGTACGATCCATCTGATGGGGAGATTCGCGCCATCATTGAGTTCCCCTTAGAAGACTCGGTTCTTACAGAAAAACAGTTTAACCGTTGTTTGCATGGGTTAATTCAACTGGTTGACTCTGTTGCGATCCCTCGCCTGATGGCAGTGATGGAAACAGGTCACGATCCTGGTAATGTAGAGTTAGGGGAGAGACTTTTACTCAGTATCCAAGAGCAAGCTCCCGGATTGCTAGAACTTTTAGAAAAGGCAATGGAAGCTCGCAAACGACGGGGAAGTTTTCCAGCTGAGTGAGTTGAGTAGCCAATGAATATAGCTTACTCCAAAGTGTTACCCTCAATATACTGAAGTTCTCTAGATTTTGATATTATGACATCCTATGCAACCTCTACTGCCAAAGCGGAAATGAGTGAACTCCGGCGGTTAAAGGGCTTGTTACCGCCAGAATTACAAAGTTGGGTCACGGTTGAAGGTACAACTGAGGTGAATCCAGTCCTCATCCGCAGTGAAGAAATTGGCAAAGACCAGGTAGAAATTCAAATCGACCTGGCAAAATGGGATAATCTGGCTATGGATCAGCGTAATTTGCTGTTCTGGCACGAAGTCGCCCGTATTCAAAATGATACGATTCCTAAAGATGGTTGGGAAATGGCAGCTCTTGCGATTGGTTTGGGAGGTGCTGTCGGTGAATTGTGGGTACAGGATGGATTGCTATTGATATTGGCTTTGGCTTTGTGCGGAGTCTCAGGTTGGAGACTGTATCAAAGAAATAGTGGTGAAAAGCAAATTAAGGAATTGATGGACGCCGATGAAAAAGCGATCGCCCTAGCAACTCGCTTTGGTTATAGCCTCCCAAATGCATACAAAAGCTTGGGTAGCGCACTAAAAACCTTGATTGACACAACTCCCAGCAAGCGCCAGCGTTCTAAATACGAAGCACGCCTTTCTGCTCTCAAACGCAGTGCTAATAAAGCAAAGGCTAAATCGTCCCGGAATGTGGTGGAAGAAAGCGCATTTTAGACAGTACACAGTAAACAGTACACAGTAAACCGTTGACAGTGTACTGTGTACTGCTGGTGCTGTCGCTTTAAGCACCACACCTAACCAAAATTAGACCCCCAGCAAAAGTACATTACCCCACACCCTACACCCTACACCCCAGATTATAATTGACCAAGCATTTTATGCGTCTGAGGAATGACGCGCACGTGTTTTACAAATCGCTTCATCAAAGTTTGCCAACTTAAAACTTGCTTGGGGTAGGGAGCTAGTATGGGCTTGTCCGTGATGACAGGAGTCTCCAAGGGGGTAACGGGCTGCAAAAACACGGGGATAGATGGATGAACAGATGCGATTAACTCAGCTGAACGTTCTAGCTCAGTGGGATCGGTTGTTTGAGAGACAATAATCTTGACAAAAACGTCTAATTGTGATTTAAAACAAAGATAGAGAAATTCTGCGTGTTCTTGCCAGTGGCTTTCTCCACTTGTACTGGGTAGCTTAAAATCCATACCGACAGAGTCTAAGTATGGTATGATCGCAGTTAGTTGTTGTGGGCGATGTCCTCCAGTCTCTAAGTATATTGGTAAGCCTGTAACAGAACGCACTTGGGGCAAGAACTCTACCAAGAAAGGGGCATGAAGAAGAGGTTCACCTCCAGTTAAGCTAATGGTATCGTGTAGTGATGGTAAATTTTGCCGCTTGACCCATTCTAGTAATATGGGAAGTGGAACAGGATTAGAGTAAGTTTCAAAGTCACGCTCTCCAGGGGTTCGCTCTACTTTACAGATAGCGGGTGCATTCCAAGTATGAGCGCTATCGCAAAAGTGGCAGCGTAAGTCACACAGAGCAAAGCGAATAAAAATTTGACGGGTTCCTACATTGAGTCCCTCCCCTTGAATGGCGGAGAAAAGCTCAATCAGGCGTGCAGTGGGTGTAACAGTAGTTTGATCGGTCATTGGATTTTATCAATACTTATGTGCCATAGCGGCACAACAACAAGGAATTATGAAGTCTAAGTACTAAAGTATGAATTTAAGGCAAAAAAATGAATTATGAACTATGAATTGCAGGAAATAGTATTCCACCTTTCCTGTTTTATCCATTATGCTTGACTTCATACTTCATCTTTTACATTTCCAACTTTAGTAGGCTTCTAGTTGGATTTGTGAATCGTCATCGACGATTTCTCATCTCAACCACTAGAACTAGCAATTGGTTGTCGGTTTCCATTGATGGAACATCAAGGAACGCTAATTGTTAATTACACAATAATGTTTGGCAGATTATATAGACATGGCAATGAAAGTGCAGGGCTTCATGACTAGCCAACCCGAAGAGGTAAATTTCCCGGTAATGTTCTCAAATGACACGGCGATCGTACAGGTACCCATACGCTTAAGTGTGCTTGAGGCTGTCACCTTTAAGCAAACCTGTCAAGAGATAACCAAAACCAATCCCAGTTTGATGAAAATTATTATTGATTTTCATCAAACGATTTTTATGGATAGCAGTGGCTTAGGTGCCTTAGTCAGTAATTTGAAAATAGTTCAGGAAAAAAATATTCAATTTATACTGAGGAATGCAACTCCACAGGTAATGGCAGTACTGAATCTTACAGGATTGGATACAGTTTTTTCGATTGAGCCTCAAGAAGAAATTTCACCACAAGCCCGACAATTTGAAGAAAAACTCCCAGCAACTCATCCTTCTGTCCGTTCTTGGATGAAACGGTTTATAGACGTTATTGGGTCACTAGTAGGTTTAGCAATTACAGGTTTTTCGTTGATTTTTATTGCTGCTGCTATTAGGCTTGATAGTCCAGGTCCAATTTTCTTCAGTCAAACCCGTTGTGGTTGGATGGGAAGGCGCTTTCGCATTTGGAAATTCCGCTCAATGTACATTGATGCAGAAGCGAGGAAAGCAGAATTAGAAAAACAAAACCAGGCTCAAGGGGCGTTTTTCAAAATAGATAATGATCCAAGAGTGACTAAAGTAGGACGATTTTTAAGGCGAACAAGTTTAGACGAATTGCCGCAATTTTGGAATGTCCTCAAAGGAGAAATGAGTTTGGTAGGTACGAGACCACCTACTCCTGACGAAGTTGAGCGCTATGAAGTTCCCGAGTGGCAACGGTTGGATGTCAAACCGGGAATGACGGGAGAATGGCAAGTCAATGGACGCTCTACAGTCCGTAATTTCGAGGATGTCATTCGCCTCGATTTGCAATATCAGAAAAATTGGAGCTTGATGTACGATTTAAAGCTGATTTTCAAAACAGTGGCTATCTTATTCAACAAGAATAGCGGTGCTGTTTAACCCTTTACAGTTGAATTAAGTATTACCCCACTGAACCCGGTCTTACAAAAGTGACCGGGTTTTTTTGCTCCCCGTCAATCAGATTACGAAACAGATGAACAATTGGATATTTGCGTTTTACTGCGAATGACTCAAATATGTTGTTATACCGTTGTTGAGAAACCCGGTATCTTGAAGATACCGGGTTTCTAATTTCCCTAAAACCCTTCAAGTATTACGTACACCCCTATTTTTTAGTCCAATCATAAATAAAGCTTATTATAAGACACGGTGACAATTGGAACACTGTCACCATGTCTTTTCTTTTGTTTTCATAAAACTTGTATCATTACTTAGTCTTTAGGAAAACTGGAGTGCGAAAAATATGGGTATTTGGGACAAACCCTAAAAATTCAACATAGTACTCTAACGCAAATTTGCCTTTATATATTCATCAAGTTAAAGCCTTTTCTCTGTCTATAGTCAGAAATAAAACTTAAATCCCTGAGATTTATATCTATGTGTATATACCATCGAAAACATCTGAAGACAAAATAATCGTAACTTTTACCTCATTACGTAGACCCGGAAGGAAGGAGAAAATTTTACTCAATCTTCAATGAATAGACACTGACATTGAGAGACTCTAAAGACACAATTCATATAGAGCACATGCCAAGATGCGGAATTATATTGCACAGCAGTGTTGCTATTTAACAAGACACCAGGGTTCTTCAAATTTAGGATTGAGAAACTGATTTGTTATGCGTATTTTGATTTACTCGTACAACTATTACCCGGAACCAATCGGTATCGCCCCTCTAATGACTGAATTAGCTGAGGGACTCGTCAAACGCGGTCACCAAGTTAGAGTTGTTACCGCCATGCCTAATTACCCTGAACGTCAGATATACGAGGGTTATCGAGGGAAGTTGTACATGAGGGAGTGGAAAAATGGGGTTGAGATACAACGCAGTTACGTCTGGATTCGCCCCCAACCCAATCTGCTGGATCGGATAATGCTGGATGCTAGCTTTGTTTTCACGAGTTTCATACCAGCCCTTTTCGGTTGGCGTCCAGATGTGATTCTTTCGACTTCGCCCTCTTTACCCGCGTGTGTTCCCACCGCTGTTGTAGGTTTGTTGCACAATTGTCCCGTAGTCTTAAATCTTCAAGATATACTCCCGGAAGCAGCGGTTCACACTGGTTTATTGAAAAACAAGCTGCTGATTAAGGTATTTGCAACACTTGAGAAGTTTGCTTACCACAGCGCAAGTAAAATTAGCGTTATTGCTGATGGTTTTACAGAAAATTTACTTGGTAAAGGTGTAGCATCTCGTAAAATCGTACAAATCCCTAACTGGGTTGATGTCAATTTCATCCGCCCAATGTCTAAGGAAAACAATGCTTTCCGGACTTCCCACAATCTTGAGGGTAAGTTTGTTGTGTCTTATTCTGGTAACATCGCTCTCACTCAGGGCTTAGAAACCGTTGTTCAAGCTGCTTCTATGCTGCGAAACATACCAGATATTGCCTTTGTCATTGTTGGAGAAGAAAAAGGTTTGCAGCGATTGCGAAAGGCGTGTGACGAATGCGGAGCAGATAATGTTTTACTACTACCTTTTCAACCCCGCGAACATTTGCCAGAAATGCTAGCAGCTGCTGATGTAGGTTTGGTAGTGCAGAAGAAAAATGTGATCTCTTTCAATATGCCCTCGAAAATCCAAGTGTTACTAGCCAGTGGTCGAGCGGTGGTTGCATCTGTTCCTGACAATGGAACAGCTGCAAGAGCTGTTAAACAAAGTCGGGGTGGTGTGATTGTTCCTCCAGAAGACCCTCAAAGCCTAGCAAAAGCAATTTTGGATTTGTATAATCATCCGGAAAGGGTGAAAACTCTTGGTTATAACAGTCGAAAATTTGCCGTTGAACAATATTCTTTTGAACAAGCACTCAATCAATACGAATCTTTGTTCCACTCTTTGTGTGATGAACAGCCAACTATCCAACCAACGGTTGTGTCCAAACAGGAAGTTTGATGGGGACTGACTTCAGCACAGTGAGGAGTGAGGAATGGTTATAATTAGAAAAGCAATTTATTAAAATTTTCTACTTGCAAAACCTGACCTTTGGATTCACAACCCCTATGCGCGAACGAGTTTTAGCTTGGTTGACTGAGAATGTTCCTAGCTCTAGGGTTAATCGCATTCTCAGGGTCGAGCAAATGGCGGTAGAACTGGCGTTGCATCACTCCCTGGATAAAGAAAAGGCTGCAATGGCAGGGGTGTTGCACGATTTGGCCAAATACTTTAAGCCTCAAAAACTCTTGCAGATGTCACTGGCGGAGGGATTGCTAGTCGATCGCGTGATGGAAGCCAATCCCCACCTGTTACACGCAGATGTAAGTGCTATAGTAGCAAGAGATACGTTTGGCATAAACGATGAAGAAGTATTACAAGCTATAGCCAATCACACTTTGGGTAGACCGGAGATGGGTCCACTTTCAAGTATCGTGTTTTTAGCAGATAGCTTGGAGCCAGGACGCGGTGAAACTCCAGAATTACAGGCTCTACGGAAAATGAGCCTTTGAAAACCTCGATCGCGCTGTATGGTTGACCTGCGATTACACTCTAAAATCCTTATTGTCAAGTTCTTGTTTGATTCATCCGCGAGTCATTACAACGCGCAACTGGTTCAAAGCAAAGGTGGAAATCTCAAGGTTCAGTGATACAACAATCGGCATAGACACCAGTTTTTTTGTTAGTATTCAAGAAAACCAGAATAGTACAGTTGCAAATCTGTCCCATAATTGTCCAGCAGGAATTGTAAAAAATTATTACACAAAAAGGAAAGCAGCTGAGGTTTAATGACTGATTATTTCCAATCCAACTTCCCCAGACAATCTGTCGCAGTGACAAACAGTTTGCTAAGAACTACACCGATTGACGCAGATGATGCAAGCGGAAAAATAGCTTTGACGGTTGCAGAGGCGGGATCGGAGCGCAAAGCAGGAGATATTCTGATGCTGAAGGTAGCAGATGTCTCTTACTTAGCGGATTATTTTGTGATGATGACGGGATATTCAAAGGTTCAGGTGAGGGCGATCGCCTCCGCAATAGAAGAAAAAGTAGAAACAGATTGCAATCGCCGTCCTCTGCGGGTAGAAGGAAAAACTGAAGCAACTTGGGTGCTATTAGATTATGGTGAAGTTATAGTTCACATTATGTTACCTAAGGAGCGGGAGTTTTATAATTTAGAAGCGTTCTGGGGTCATGCGGAACGCGTCGAACTTCCTATATCCGTAGACAGTGGGGGGTAAAGCAACATGATTGAGTCTTCGGTCTCAAATTGCCCTGTTCCAACAGAACAGCAACCGCTAAATGAGTACGAAGAGTTAAAAACTTCCTGGTTATTTCGTGACTGTACCTTAAATTGGCGCGATTTTATCACAAAAATTGCGCTAATTTGGAGTTTATGGCTATTTGTAGCAGCACCAGTAGCAGCCGCCAGCTTTACCCCACACAAGCATACAGCAGAATTTATTCTCTGTAGTGCCGCAGGGGCAAGTATCGGGGTCGTGCTCGTACTAGTACGAATGTATTTGGGATGGTCTTATATCCGAGACCGCCTCATGAGTCCAGTTATATTTTATGAAGAGTCAGGTTGGTATGATGGTCAAACCTGGGTTAAACCAAATGAAGTCGTGACTCGCGATCGCTTGATTGTCTCCTACTCCATCCAACCCATTCTCAAGCGGCTACGAATTTCTTTTGCTACCTTGGCTGTGTTCTTCGTTGCTGGTACGATAGTCTGGCAGTTAGTGTAAATAGTCATTTGTCATTCATACAGAACAAAAGACGAATAACTAATTTAAAGACAGATAGCAAAATTATGGTAAATTGTTACCCATGACAATGGGAAAACGAACACAAGCCGCCGCATTAGAAGTTAGGTTACTGCGAGAGGGCATCATAGAATCAAGGCATACAGTTCAAGCAGCCGTGTGCGACGAACGGGGGCGGGTTCTATCGGTAGCCGGAAACGCTGAAACTGCGACATTTGTCCGTTCAGCGCTCAAACCATTTCAGGCACTCGCCGTTACCAGTACCGGTACACTGGAACGTTACAACCTTACCGATAAAGACCTAGCGATAATTACCAGTTCCCACCGAGGAACTATCGAACAAGTACGACAAGTATTTAATATCCTTTGGCGGGCTGATGTTGACCCATCAGCACTCCAATGTCCGATACCAGAAGGCAAAAACAGCCGTTTGGAAAACAATTGTTCGGGCAAACACGCCGGGATGCTAGCCGTGTGTCAGCAATGCAACTGGTCATTAAATAACTACTTGCAGCGCAAACACCCAGTACAACAACTCATCCTTAGTAAAGTATCAGAAGTGCTGCGAATGCCAGCCGAGGAATTTATCAGCGCCCATGATGACTGTGGTGCGCCCACCTATCTGATGCAACTCGGTCAAATGGCTTCACTGTACGCCCATTTAGCGGCTCGCAGTCACTTGGATATGGAACGTATTGTTCGGGCGATGACCCATCATCCCAGCATGGTCGCCGGAGAGGGAGAATTCGATACCGAACTGATGCGCCAAACCCCAGGAGAAGTTGTCAGTAAAGCCGGAGCCGAAGGAGTGCAGTGTATTGGTAGGCTAGGTGAAGGTATGGGACTAGCAATTAAAGTGATTGATGGGGCAAAGCGGGCAAAGTATGCCGTAGCCATTCACCTTCTCCAACAGCTAGGTTGGATTTCTCCCAGTACAGCCGAAGCTCTAGCAGAAAAGTTCATGAACCTCGGTAAATACAAACGTTTAGAAGTTGTTGGAGAATTATCGATTTTATAGTTGCCAAATTTCTGACTAGTTGTTATAGTAGAGAAGAAGACGAGGCGACGCGGGATAGAGCAGCCTGGTAGCTCGTCGGGCTCATAACCCGAAGGTCAGTGGTTCAAATCCACTTCCCGCCACCAAATAAAAAAATAAATCCCTGTAATCATTTTAGGTTGCAGGGATTTATTTATAAATAAGGTTGTGGGGGGTATAGTGTAATACTACAGGTTAAGAGTTGCGAGGGGGCAGAAACCAGGTATCTTTGAGATACCTGGTTTCTAAGTAACTGCTTAACTAAATTGTATAGCGGTATAGTATTACAAATCACTACACCCAACACCCCAGACCCCACACCCCAAGTGCAGTTGTGAGCTATTCTGAAGAAGAAACAACCCAAAAGCTCGGAGAATCAAAATTGTGAAGTTGCGGCGACCAATTTTAGTGGGAGGATTGGGACTGTCCTTTTTCCTATGGATATTCCAAAGTTGGCATGATTCACTAGTGGATATTAGTGAATTTGGTTTATTAAGTCTTTTAGCACTCGGCGGCGGTTTGTGGTTGCTTAAGCAAAACCACACTAAAGACAGTTCTGAAGCGCTAGATGATGTACCTGTAGATCGGGCGACGGTAGAACGTGCGATCGCTAAAGCCGAAGCTACGATAAATCAACTAGCACAAGAAGCAGAAAACAATGTAGAAACATTGCACACAGTGTGTCTATTGCGCGAACAAACTGCCAATCTTACAGCCGAGTTAGACAGACAAACCATTACAGCTGCTGTCACTGGCGGAAAATCTGTGGGTAAAACCACTTTGATTAAAGCATTAGAGTCTGGGTGGAAGCAAGATGTTCAATTATACGAGACACCGCCGTTGTTTGTTCAAGCAGGCGAGAACTCAGATGCAGCTGTTTTGGGACAAGCAAGAAAATCCGATGTTGTGCTGTTCCTAACAAATGGGGATTTAACAGATACAGAATTTCAAAGCTTACAGCAGCTAAAAGCAGCAAATCGAAGCACAATTCTGGTTTTCAATAAACAAGACCAGTATTTGCCTGAAGAACGCCTGTACGTGTTACAGTCCCTAAAACAACGGGTTTCCTCAACTGTAGTCGCAACTGCAGCGTCTCCCCTTCCTTTGAAAGTACGTAAGCATCAAGAAGATGGTACCGTACAAGAGTGGATGGAACAATCAGCACCTGATATCCAGCAGTTGACACAGCAATTGGATGAAGTGGTCGCACAGCAAGGACAGCAACTGGTTTGGTACACAACCATGAGAAAAGCTTTTTTGCTGAAAGCTGAGGCGAAAAACTCACTTAATGGAATTAGACGCGATCGCGCTTTACCAATCATAGAACAATACCAGTGGATAGCAGCTGGTGCAGCATTTGCCAACCCAGTCCCAGCACTCGATATTTTAGCAACCGTAGCAATTAATGCCCAAATGGTCATGGATGTGGGTGGAATTTACCAGCAGAAATTTTCCCTAGAACAAGCACAAACCATAGCCGGGACAATGGGAAGCTTGATGCTGAAACTGGGTTTAGTAGAACTTTCATCTAAAGCAGTAAGTACAGTCCTCAAAAGTAACGCTGTCACCTTTGTTGCAGGTGGTTTAGTACAGGGCGTCAGTGCGGCTTACTTAACTCGCTTGGCTGGTTTGAGTCTAGTGGAGTATTTCCAGCAACAGGATATAGCTACAGAGTCTGGAACTGCGTTAAATCTTGATAAGTTTGGACAAACTTTGCAAAAGGTCTTCCAGCAAAGCCAACAAATTGGTTTCTTGCAAAGTTTTGTTAAGCAAGGCGTAAAGCGTCTTGTCCCAGAAGCAGTATCTCAGAATGCACTTACTACTGTGAAGTCAGTTGCTTAAGCATTCAGCAATTAGCTTTTTAGCACTCAGCATTCAGCAATCAGCTTTTTAGCAGATTTTTATTTGCTAAGCTACTTATAGCTGAATGCTTACGCTTATATTTAAAACCCATCCATATCAACTTCAGATGGTACCGTTACTAACATAGGAAATTCATTCGCTTGCTTATCTATGAGTTCTAACAAAGCTTGATTGCAGCGATCGGCAATTTCCGGATACTTATTTGCATACCATCCCAATGATGTTACAACACAAGGATCGCTGATATCAAAACCATGCTTCATTAGTTCTTCGGTTTCTTTCAGAGCAAGATTGAAAATTCCATCTAGGTCAACAAAAGGTTCAGACATAATAAAAATCCCTACAGCTTTGCCTTGAAATAGAGGTTGGAAATGTAAAGCTTTTTAGATTAATACAAATTAACATAAATTATTGCTGGGCTAACCACTGAATATGAGCAATTATTTCTTCCTTACTGACAATTTGGTCTAACGGCACAAGCCAGCTAGGGTATAGATATACAGTGTAATTTAACTGTCTTGTTTTTCGCCCGTCCACTGATTTTCCCCAACGATCTGGATAAATAAACCATCCGGTACTCAAGCGTCTCGGAGGAATAGCACCCCAAGCAAGATTAGTTTCTAAACAGTACCAAATAACTGCAGATGGGGGATTTACCCATTGTTTGCTTTCCACCTCACCACACATCCAGCCTTTATAACCTAAGGGTAGCACACGATAGTTTTCTACCCGATTTTTAACACTTTTTACTGATATCCAAAATAATTTACGCTGGCGATCGCTGCTATACACAGGGATATCTTCATCCGTACCAAATTCAGTGATTACAGATTCCCCTACATTGATACCGCGCTTTCTTAAACCTTTACGAACTATTTCGGCTGCTTTTTTTCCTTCAGCTAATAAATTTTCCCAGTCAGATGAAGACACGATAGAAGTAAAATAAGGTGAAATTAATCATTAAATTCTATCAGAAGCTATAACAATTTTTGAATGAAAAATCAACCTTCTCTCTTCTCCTTTTTTGCTGGTTCAGGTTTTCTTGATTTGGGTTTTGAAACCAGCGGTTTTAACATTGTTTATGTGAATGAGGTCTTTCCCCCATTTATGGAAGCATACCGCTATTCTCGCCACCTTCTTGATTTACCATTGCCAGAATACGGCTATCATTATGGAGAAAAAGGTGATATTGCGAAACTTATCCAAGAATTGCAAACCAATAGACTGTGGGAATTAGTGAAGGATTGCCGCAAATCTCATGATATTGTGGGTTTTATTGGTGGACCCCCATGTCCTGATTTTTCTATAGGTGGAAAAAATAAAGGACAGTTTGGAGAGAATGGCAAACTTTCTGCTGCATATATTGAATTAATTTGTCGTATCTTACCAGATTTCTTTTTATTTGAAAATGTTAAGGGATTGTGGAAGACAAAAAAGCATCGTTTCTTTTTTGAAATCCTCAAGCAGCAACTAAATCAAGCAGGGTATGTATTAACAGAATGGTTAATCAATGCCATTGAATACGGTGTTCCTCAAGATAGAGATAGAATTATTCTCCTTGGATTCCGAAGACAGGCGCTCAAAAATGTGGGTTTAGGATTCGAGCCAGCAAATCTTCTTGGAGATATTTTTATTTGGAAAAAGTATATTTCCTATCCTCAAGATAAAGTTTTTGCTTATCCTTGGAGTCAATCTGAACCATTTCAAGAAGATTCTATTCGCCCTTGTCCCGATGGTATACCTCAAGAACTAACTGTCGAGTATTGGTTTAGAAAAAATGATGTACTAAACCATCCCAATGCCAAACACTATTTTCAACCTAGGGCAGGGAGAGCAAAATTTGCTACCATAGATGAAGGAGATGATTCTAAGAAGTCTTTCAAACGCCTTCATAGATGGCGTTACTCTCCTACAGTGTGTTATGGAAATAACGAAGTCCACCTACATCCTTATAAGGCGCGGAGGATTTCTGTAGCAGAGGCTTTGGCAATACAATCTTTGCCTGCGGGCTTTTCTCTTCCAGATAGTATGTCTCTAACCAATATGTTTAAAACAATTGGTAATGGTGTACCTTATTTGGCTGCAAAGGCTTTGGCGCAAACTATTCTTGAGTTTTTAAAGGGTGTGGGGTTTGGGGTGTAGGGTATGTGTACAATCAGACTACGAGTTACCAAAGATACTTAGTAACCCATTTAAAATTATCAAAAATTTATAAAAGAATTATGATTTAATTTATTTAAATAGATTTAAATTTTTTTTAAAAGGTTAATAATTCATCAATTAGAAAAGCCAATGGCAGCAGAGTATACAGACATTGATATTGCGCCATTTATAGATCACGCCCTGTTGGTACCAACGGCTACTCCCGAACAGGTGGAGCAATGGTGTGAAGAAGCAGATAAATTTCATTTTGCTTCAGTTTGTGTCTATCCGTCACACGTGAGACAAGCAGCAGAACTCCTTCATGGCAAAAAGCCCAAGGTTTGTACGGTCATTGGGTTTCCGACTGGAGCCACAACATCTGCAACAAAACTTTATGAAGCTCAAGAAGCAGTAGAAAATGGAGCCAGTGAGTTAGATGTGGTGATTAACTTAGGTTGGTTGAAAGCTGGCAAAAATGATGATGTACATCGAGAAATTGCCGAAATTTGTGCAGAAACTGGGCAAACAGTGAAGGTGATTTTGGAAACCACCTTGCTGACGGATGCAGAAAAAAGACTAGCAGCAGAATTAGCTATGGAAGCGGGAGCAGCATTTCTTAAAACCAGTACGGGGTGGAATGGTGGCGCAACCGTAGCTGATGTCAGAATTTTAAAAGAAGTGACTGGTGAAAGCGTAGGAATTAAAGCCTCAGGAGGTATTCGTACAGTAGACCAGGCTTTAGACTTGATATTAGCGGGAGCAACGCGATTGGGTACCTCTCGCAGTGTCGATTTGCTCCGCCAACGCGATAGTCTGGAAGAAAGTGAGTAGTCATTTGTCTTTTGTCAGTGGTTAGTGGTTTTTTACAACCAACCACTAACTACTAACCACGAACCAATAACTAATGAGTAAAACGTATAAAGCAACTGGGATTAATCTTAAAACTCAAGCACTGGGAGAATCAGATAGGATAGTTACAGTTTTAACAAAGGAGTACGGTCTGATTCGAGCAGTCGCACCGGGCTCTCGTAAGCCCAACTCTAGCTTGGGTGGTAGAAGTGGAATGTTTGTGGTGAATGAGCTACTGATTGCTAAAGGGCGATCGCTTGATAAAATTACACAAGCCCAAACCCTCAAGACATACCCAGGACTGGCAAAAGATTTGGGAAAACTTGCGGCAAGCCAGTACTTAGCGGAGATAGTCTTATATCAGGCGTTAAGCGAACAACCCCAAGAAGAACTCTATGAGTTACTCAACGAACACCTCAGTCGGTTAGAGGCTTTATCAAGTAAAAAGGCATTAGATGTGATATCGCATCTAGCGCAAGGAGTATTTCACTTATTAGTTTTAGCAGGGTTCACTCCTCAAGTCCAAGTGTGTTGCCTAACTGGGCGTTCTCTAGTACCAGATTTGACAGATTCCAACTGGCAGGTAGGATTTAGCATTCCAGCCGGAGGAACAGTTTGCTTAAACGCTTGGGAGCGTTTACGAACAAAGGGGGAAGCTCATCCTTCCCCAGCCTCCCCAGTTTCCCCCCCATCTGTCAAAGAAAAACCTTCCACCTACCAAACAATTACCCATCGGCAAGAAATACCAGTGATTTCTAGCCGATTAAATGCCAAAGAACTTGCCATACTCCAACAGTTGACACAACCAGAGATAATGCAAGACATAGCCATAATTTCTGACTGGTCATCTGTTGAGCACATTTTGCGCCAGTATGCTCAATATCATTTTGGTCGTCCTATTCGTTCTGCTGCTTTAATCGATTCTTATTTTGCTGCTAACCATGATGCAACCGTCTGATTTGGATACAAAAGTTCTGCCGTCGTCACTTAACCACACGAAAAAACAAAATAGAACTTCGGCATCTAAAGTTACCAATCATCCAAGTGTTTCTAAGTCTACATCTAATTACATTCAAAGGAAAGAAATGTCCACTAAGGACTTTTCGAGTCATTACAAAAATGAGAAATCAGAAATACCACAACCAGATATCATAAACCAATGCGAAAAAAAATTGGAGAAACAATCCATATCAAGTGAAACAAACGGTAAAAGTATTGCTTCTTTTGATAACCAACAAACAGGGACTGCTACAGCTATCGCCGATCCACCCGATATGGGATCTTCCGGGTCAAATGGAAAATCAGCATCTAGTGATGAACAAAAGCAGGGGTTTTTGCCAATTTTGAAAAATCCCAACTTTTTGGCACTTTGGGCTGGTCAAGTCTTTTGCCAATTGGCTGATAAGGTCTACTTGGTGCTGATGATTGCCATTATCAACACTCAATTTCAAGCTAGCGACCAAACTATCAGTGGTTGGGTTTCGACTTTGATGATGGCTTTTACGATTCCCGCAGTGCTATTTGGTTCTGTGGCTGGTGTTTTTGTAGATAGATGGTCAACCAAAGCGGTACTAGTTGCCACAAATATCTGGCGAGGTATATTGGTTTTGGCGCTTCCCCCGTTGCTTTGGCTGACTCATGATTGGCATCCTTTGTTAGGGTTGTTTCCAGTCGGCTTTGGCATTATTCTAGGAGTGACTTTTCTAGTTTCTACTCTGACACAATTTTTTGCACCAGCAGAACAAGCGGCAATTCCTCTGGTAGTAGAAAAACAGAACTTGCTCTCAGCCAACTCGCTTTACACAACCACAATGATGGCATCGGTCATTATTGGATTTGCGATCGGTGAACCACTGTTAGCTGTAGCAGATAAAGTTTGGTCGCAACTTGGTGGTAGTAACGGATTGGGTAAAGAACTTGTGGTAGGCGGTAGTTATGCTCTGGCGGGAGCTATTTTGTTGCTTCTTGTAACCCATGAAAAACCCTACCCTTTAGAAAAAGAACCTCCTCATATTTTTGCTGACCTGCGTGATGGTTTTCGTTATCTAGGAGAAAACTATCGGCTCCGGAATGCATTAATTCAACTTATCATTTTGTTCTCCATATTTGCCGCATTAACTGTTTTAGCAGTTCGCATGGCAGAATTAATTTCTGGCTTGAAAGCTTCCCAGTTTGGTTTTTTATTGGCGGCTGGTGGTGTTGGAATTGCCATTGGTGCAACAATTTTAGGTCTGTTTGGTCAACGCTTCTCTTACCATCGGTTAAGCCTGTATGGTTCTATGGGAATGGCAATATCCCTCGCTGGTTTGTCGATTTTCACAAAAGAGCTATTGATTGCTCTAGTTTTGGTAATGCTGGTAGGTATTTTTGGGTCATTAGTAGGTATCCCGATGCAAACAGCTATCCAAACAGAAACGCCCCCGGAAATGCGCGGTAAAGTATTTGGTTTGCAAAATAATCTCATTAATATAGCCCTGACTTTACCCCTAGCTTTGGCTGGTGTCGCAGAAACCTTTTTCGGGTTGCAAACAGTTTTTGTGGGATTGGCTGCGATCGTCTTTTTTGGTGGTATATTATCTCGATACTGGGTTAAGCCATCAAAAACGTAGAAAACGGAAAGTTTTTCTAGTACAATATCCACACTTGATTGAACATGAGGAGTGATGAGTTAAAGGAAGAGGCGTGGCGGTATTGCGATCACCCACGGGATAGAAGTATAGAGTGAGAAGTCTTAAGATGAATAGCACAACAAGGCAAAAATAAGCCAATACTCGTTGGGTTAAAAAACCCGGTTTCTCTGGTTGAAAAAACTGATTTTCCGGTGAACATCCGAGAAGAAACCAGGTTTTTAGGATTTCTGTATCGGCGCTTTAGCTCCCCTGTACCTTATTTTGGCTGTCCCATTCTTAAAAGAAGTGGGATATTTCTATGGTACGGTCCTGCTTCCACAGCATAGAATTTTAGAAGCCTTAATAAAAGCATTTTCTTACTAAAAGTTTTTGTTTTTGTGCTAAACTTAGCCCAGAGATAAACTCTTACAAAGTGCCTGGAAATCGATATAACTTGACTAGATACTATTTTTAGTGTTTAGTGAAGTCGTAGCAAAACTAGAATAAATAAAAATACCCCATGAATACAACAAGGAACTTACTGCCTGGAAAAACTTAATGTTTTTCTACGAAGGCAGAGTTTGCTGTATTGTACGAACGGCAAAAAGCAAGTGAGTACAACTTAACAGAAAGCTGATAAAAAAAGACAAAAAGCTAATATAATAAATTCGCTTTTCTGATAGCTAACCAAGAATGCATATAGCCTGGATTGGAAAAAAATCACCTTTTTGTGGCAATGTGACCTACGGTAGAGAAATTACAAATGCATTGCTAGACCGGGGACACCAAGTTAGCTTTCTTCACTTCGCTCAAGAAGAATCAAACCCGAGTAACTGGCCCAATTGCCCAGAAGTTACGCTACCCTTCATTTACAAGTCTCAAGTTTACACAATTCCGACTCTCAATGCGACCAAGGTTTTAATGCGAGAACTACGAAGCATAAGACCAGATATAGTCCATGCTTCTCTCACCTTATCCCCCCTTGACTTTGTTCTACCGGAAATTTGTGAAAAACTGAATTTACCCCTTATAGCTACCTTCCATACTCCGTTTGCTGGTAAGGGAGCAAAACTAGTCTCAGGAACACAGCTGTTGGCATACCAACTCTATGCGCCTTTTCTAGGAAACTACGATGGGGTGATTGTGTTTTCCCAAATTCAAAGAGAATTATTAGCACGCATGGGTGTACCGGAACAAAACATTGCCGTTATTCCTAATGGAGTAGACGTTGTTAAATATTCTCCCGGTCATTCTCAGATTAAAATGGAATTTAGGGCAAATCGCTTGTTTGTCTACCAAGGTCGCATAGCCCCAGAAAAAAATGTTGAAGTCCTTTTGCGGGGTTGGAAACAAGCGGATATGGGACCAGACAGTAAATTGCTAATAGTGGGCGATGGTCCGTTAAAGTCATCCCTAGAACCGTTCTATGGTGCTGAGTACAATATTACCTGGTTGGGATTTGTTGCCAGCGAACAAAGGCGCATTGAGATTTTACGGGGTTCAGATGTATTTATATTACCTTCTCTAGTGGAGGGTTTATCCCTCTCTTTGCTCGAAGCTATGTCTTGCGGATTGGCTTGTTTGGCAACAGATGTAGGTGCAGATGGTGAAGTGTTGGAAAATGGAGCGGGTGTTATTCTTAATACTAAGACAGTGCGTCCTCAATTAAGAACTCTCCTACCACTCTTCCAAGACCATCCAGAGTTGACAACCTTGCTAGGACAAAAAGCAAGGAAGAGGGTCTTAGAACGCTATACCCTCAGTGACAACATAACTAGTTTGGTAGAACTTTATACTAAAGTTCTAGAACAGAGGCGTCTACCACTAAGTTGGAGAGCTTAAATCAGTGAACAGTACACAGTTAACAGTTATCAAGAGCACAGTGTCCGGAGCGTTACCCGGTCATGCAACTGATAACTGATAATTGTTAACTGTTAAATTGGTACTTTTTATATGCGAACAATTGCGGAAATTAATGATAAAATTAACCGACAGCAGGTAACTGTGCTAACTGCTGAGGAAATAAAAGCACGAGTTCAAGAAGTTGGTATTGCCCAAGTTGCCAAAGAAGTTGATGTGATTACCACTGGCACTTTTGAGCCAATGGAATCTAGCGGTGCAATTATTAACATAGGACATACTGACCCACCAATTAAAATTCGCCGTTGCTGGCTGGATGGTGTGCCGACTTACTCAGGTTTTGGGGCGGTAGATTTATACGTGGGTGCAAGTTGCGCGGCGGAGGTTATGGAGGGAGAGGAAGCCCGCGAACGTGGAGGCGGTCATGTGATTGAAGATTTGATCGCAGGTAAATCCATACACCTGAGGGCACAGGGACAAGTGACAGATTGTTATCCGAGAGCCACTTTTGAAACGACAATTACCCGCGATACTATTAATCAATTTTATTTATTTAATCCTAGAAACTTATATCAAAATTTTATTGTAGGTGTGAATGGAGGCGATCGCCCACTTTACACATACCTTGGTTCCTTACAACCTCGTTTAAGCAATGCTGTTTACTCTAACCCTGGAGCCATTTCCCCTTTACTAAATGACCCAGACCTCCAACTTATCGGGATTGGAACCCGAATTTTCTTAGGCGGCGGAATTGGTTATGTTGCTTGGGAAGGTACCCAACACTTTCCCCTACAAAAGCGACTACCCAACCATACACCCATTGGTCCGGCGGCGACTTTAGCTTTAATTGGTGATGCTAAACAGATGAATGCTTACTGGGTAAGGGGCTGTTACTTCAAAAGTTACGGTCCTTCTTTAATGTTAGGAGTAGGCGTACCACTTCCGGTATTAAACGAAGAAGTGGTTGCACGATGTGGAGTCGAAGATAAAGATTTGGTAGCACCAGTTGTAGACTTTTCCATTCCCCGACGCGTCCGTCCTACCTTTGGATTAGTCAGTTACGCCCAACTCAAGTCTGGTCGCATAACCATTGAAGGTAAAACAGTACGCGTTGCACCCCTTGCGAGCATCTTTTTTTCCAAGCAAGTCGCCCTGGAACTAAAACGATGGATTGAATCGGGCGACTTTACCCTTGCAGAACCTGTAGCCCCCATTCCCCACGAGCGGTCTTTTCTTTCACAAGACCGTTGGACAGAGTTTTAGAAATTATGAATTATGAATTATGAATTATGAAACTTTTATGAAAATTCATAATTCATAACTCATAATTCATAATTCCTTTATTCCTGGGTTGGTTTTTGACGCTTTACAGGCTTGGGAGTGGGTTTGGTAGAAACAGGTCGTGTCGCCGCAGGGGAGTCTCCTGATTTCCGGATTGGACGTAGCGAATCCCCACTGCGTCCCTTGGGAGGAAATGGTCTTTTTCCACCAAATCCACCGGGACGACGATTACCTTTGAATCCTCCCTTTCTGGGTGGCTTGCGTTTTTTGGGTAATTCGGCGATGACTTCACCGCTTTCAACTACCAATAGGTCAGCCTGTCGCTTAACTTGAAAATCCCAAAACTTACCAACAGCTTTGACTTCAAGTTGGGCTGTCAATTTTAGCTTGAAATATTTGGGTTTATCATTTGGTTTGCGGGGAGCCTGCTTAATTTTGATCACCAAATTTCCCTGTTCGTGAGATTGATAAACAACCTCGCCACGAACAGAAAAACCACCATCTGGAATTTCTGATGAAGGTACTAAAGCAGTTGATAACCCATTACTAGATAGCTGTTCTTCTTCAGACGAATTCTCTTGTGTATCGGTAGTTGGATTTTTAGCCAAATTTTCTGGTTCCCAAACTCCCACAATCTGTAAATGCAATTTGTCATTTTCCTGGCGAGTGCGCGGATAAACAACCCACAGATGTTCTTGTTCTAGGTCTAAATGATTCTTGACCAAACTCATAATTCTACCCAACAGAACCGCATCAAGTTCCGTACTGTCTGCGGTATGCATTGTACCTTGGGTAAATTGTTCGCCACTAGCAACGTAACGACCTCGGACTAAACCAATTGCTCGGTACTGCATGGGTTCGGAAGGAGGCGGAATCGGCTCCTGTCGATTTATCTCGTTCCCATTGCTAGCAGGTTCGCTTGAGGTTTCTGGTGAATTTTCTGGTTTAGATACAGGAGGCGCTGCATTTGTCTTCGCATCTGCTGTATTCGCATTTGCAGAATTTTCTGGTTCAGAGACAGGGGCTATATTTGTCTTCGCATCTGCTGTATTCGCATTTGCAGAATTTTCTGGTTCAGAGACA
>JAWQFQ010000004.1:27763-42951 GCA_035967975.1 Scytonema sp. PMC 1070.18 | reverse complement strand
GGAGGCGTTGTGTTTGTCTTCGCATCTGCTGTATTTGCATTTGCATCTGCTTCTTTGTGTGATAGAGCCCCTTCAGAGGGGATTGAATTAGATGATTCAGGCGACGGCATCAGGTCGGAATTCATAAAAACTCCTTGCGGCGGAGACACATCCCATTGTGGGATTTTACGAAGGCAGCTGGAAAGAGCGTTTGTGCGGCGCTTGTAGGTATATTTCCTTTCAAGTCAGCCGCGCTTGAACGCTCTTTACAATACTTAAGGCGCTAAATTTCGCATACATATGCTTAGGTGTAATTTAGCGCTTTTGCACTAGTTTCGGAAGCATATCATAGCGATAATTCAAGCGGTTCCTCCTAAAGTCAACACTTTGTAGGGAATGCGTACATTGCTTTTTGTTATAAAATTCACAACAAAACCACGGGATTCCGCAAAGTTTTTGAAAATTTTAATTTTATGATTTGTCTAGACGATAATGTTAACTTAAGCTAAACTATCGTGTCCGGAAGTTGCATATTTTTTTGAGTGGGCTGTTATGGGTTAGTAGATAGTAGTAGTTAGTGGTTAGTAGCTATAAGCTATACTTAGCAAGTCTTTCACCACTATCTACTATCCACTAACTACTAACAGTCCTCAAGTCGATACTACATTTTTATATGCAAAACATAAAAAATTATGAATTATGAAGTATACACTGAAAGCAAAAGTGAGAAGTGTGAAGTGTGAAGTATGAACTGAAGTCAGTTGTATTTCATCCTTCATCCTTTGTTGATCATTAGAGATTAAGGATGGTTTTGTGTCTCAAGCTCGCAAACGGTGGATTGTTAATACAGTGCTATTGCTAGCACTTTTTGCTTTTGTTGGAGTTTCAATGGTTCCTCTCATTGCGGCTTTTAATCAAACCCAAACTAAAAACCAAAACTCTACAACAACAAACACCAGTTCGACTTCCTCAGACCAGAAATCAAAACTGGAAGACGCAGCCAGGGGTTATGAACAGGTTTTGCAGCGAGAACCGGAAAACCAAACAGCACTGCGGGGCTTGTTGGAAACTCGCTTGGAGTTGCTACGTTTAGGCGTCGGTGATATTAAAGGGGTGATTGATCCTCTAGAAAAGTTAGCCAAGTTAAATCCAGACCAGACTCGGTATACTATCTTACTAGCTCAAGCCAAGCAGCAACTTGGCGATCGCGAAGGAGCCGCTCAAGCCTACCGTTCGATTTTGCAAACTAAACCGGGCGACATTGAAGCTTTGCAAGGGATGATATCTCTCCTACTGAGTCAAAAACGCCCAGAAGCAGCGATTGGTTTATTGCAAGATACTCTCAATACAGCAACTCAGGCAAATAAAATTCAGCCTGGAACTGTAGATACAATTGCAGTACAAGTACTTTTGGGCAACGTATACGCCTCCCAAAAGCGTTATGCTCAAGCCTTAAATGTCTATGATCGCGCCATTAAAAACGATAAACAAGATTTTCGTCCCGTTTTAGCCAAAGCAATGCTCTTGAAAGAACAGGGCAAAGCAGAAGAAGCTAAAATTCTATTTACAAAAGCCGCAGCTCTTGCACCAGCCCAGTATAAGGACGAAATCAACAAACAAGCAACAGCATCCCCAGCCCCGACTCCTAAGGAATAGGGGTGTAGGGGTGTAGGGAGAGAAATAATTCTGATGAGTTTCTAATTCTCCCCTATCGTCCTCATCCCCGTCTTTGCTTATGTTCCCTCAACCGCGGCTACAACACCAAATATGAGAAATAGACATCCACCGATGAAGGTGAGTTTGCGCTCGGAAATTTTGCCAGCAAGCATTTTTCCGCACATCACAGCAATAGCAGCACAAATAGCGTGTCCTAAAATGGCTCCGGTTGTCACCCCAATAGGGTTATTCCCAGCGGCTAAAGCAATAGTGGCTATTTGGGTGCGATCGCCCCACTCCGCCATAAATGTCAAAACAAAGGCTTGCAGTACGATGCTTGAATAACTTTTCCTTCTTAGAAGTTGCTTATCCGCTTCTTTTACTGTAGCTTGTGCTTCTTCTATAACTTCTGTATCGCAACTAGAAGCAGGCATTTGATAGGCATCGTACAACAGCTTGATACCAAAGCCAAGAAACAAAACTATCTCAGCATAATAAATATAAATTTTGGGAAGTATTGATGCTGCTTGTCCCACAATTACAGAAATCATTGTCATCGCGGCTAAAGCTGCGATCGCACCCGTAAAGACTAACCGACGCGAGTGCTGCATCGATAGAATCGCCGCGATAAAAAATGTTTTATCACCCAACTCGGAAACCGTAATTAGTAACAAACCCGCAGTAAAAGCTGTTAGCACTCTTTCAAGCTCCTTTATAAATTGCTTACCTGTGTGAGCTTGATAAGAGCGATGAGACCCCACCAAGCTCACACCTGTGTGTGTGAACTCAGTGAAGGTCTCACTTCCAAGAAGCTATCAGCACTCAGCATTCAGCAGTCAGCTTTTTAGGTATCTACAATTAAAGCTGATAGCTGAAGGCTGGTAGCTTAAAACTTTTTGTCACCTGAACCAGACTCATCGCCAGTATGTTGACTCAGGTGTACTGGCTTTTATTCTTCGCCAGCAGCTACTCCCCTTCATTTCTAAGTAATTATACATCTATCTTGGGATGTAGTCAATTGAGGGTGCAGGGGTGTAAGGGTGTGAGGGTGTAGGGGAATTTGAATTTCATCGAATAATGCTATTGTTAGCATTCCTTTTTCACCTACCCCCTACACCCCTACACCCCTACACCCTTACACCCCTAGTACTTCCTCTCCTGAGGCTGAAACATGCTTATACTCACTGGGCGATATTGGACATCAATTCCTGCGGGTGAGTAATAAGCCATTGTGTGCTTGAGGAAATTAGCATCGTCTCGTTCTGGATAATCTTCGCGAAAGTGAGCGCCGCGACTTTCCTGGCGGTTGATGGCTGATTCTAAAATCATACGCCCTACAATCATCAGACTCCGTAATTCCAATGCCTCTATAATTTCCGTGTTCCAGCAGCTACCTTTATCATCTAAGTATATTTGTGAAGATTGCTGTTGTAATGCTTGTATTTTCGTCAGACCTTCACGCATCAATTCCTGAGTTCGGAAAACGCCACAGTACTGAGTCATACAATCTTGGAAAGATTGACGGATGTGGTTGATACGGTATTTTCCAGATTGGTTCAACAAAGTTTGAATTTGTTGCTTAGCTTCGGTAATGTAGCGCTGTGCATCCACAAGTGGTAACTTGCGATTTTGTACAAATTGTGCTAAAGATGCCCCGGTTCTGCGTCCGTAAACGACGCATTCCAATAAGGAGTTACTACCAAGGCGATTTGCACCGTGTACAGAAACACAAGCGGTTTCACCAGCTGCAAAGAAACCATCGACTAGGTTATCACCACTGCTGCGGACTTGACCATTTGTATTAACTGGGATACCTCCCATACAATAGTGAATAGTCGGGCGCACGGGCATGGGTTGAGTCACCGCATCAACACCGACCAACCGATGCGCCTCCTCCCAGCAAAAGGGGACGCGACTCATTATTTTTTCTTTACCCATGTGGCGTAAATCAAGATAGACAAACGGTCCACCTGCACTTCCATCGGTATGGATACCACGACCTGCTTGAATTTCGCGTGCGATCGCTCGTGAAGTAATATCGCGGGGAGCTAGTTCCATACGACTAGGAGCATATCTTGCCATAAACCGCTCACCCTCACTGTTAATAAGATAAGCCCCTTCCCCACGCACTGCTTCCGAAATCAGCACACCCACTGGATATAACCCTGTAGGATGGAACTGTACAAATTCCATATCTTCCAAGGGTAACCCTGCCATAGCTGTCATTGCCAAACCATCACCAGTGGAAGCGTAATCATTAGACGTGGTGTTGTAGACGCGACCATAACCACCAGTCGCAAACATCACCGCCTTAGCCCGCACGACTTCTATTTTCCCATCCTGAAGGTGGTACATCACAACACCTTTTGCCTGACCCTCCTCCAAAATCAGGCGCATTACGTACCACTCTTGATAAATCTTTACATTATAACGTCGCAGGTTGTTCACCAATTCATGTAGAATAGCATGACCAGTTTTATCGGCTGCGTAGCACGTCCGGTTGTGGGAATGCCCGCCGAAAGCACGTTGGGCAATGCGACCATCCGCTAAACGGGAGAACAGAACGCCCATGTGTTCCAAGTCAATGACGACATTTGGCGCTTCACGGGTCAGAATTTCTACAGCATCTTGGTCCGCTAGATAGTCAGAACCCTTAACTGTATCAAAAGCATGAGCTTCCCAACTGTCACCAGCATCAACATTCTTTAAGCTTGCAGCAATACCACCTTGTGCTGCGACAGAGTGAGAGCGAATCGGGTGGGTTTTAGCAACTACAGCCACATTAAGAATGGGATCAGTCCTCGCAATTTCTACTGCGGCGCGACACCCAGCCAGTCCACCTCCGACTATTATCACATCATGTTCTAACATACAAGCTCCTGATTTAAGGAATTCACAAAGATACTCATCACAGCTTATACCTTACACTCCGATCTTAGAAACCCGGTAACTTTTACGAAACCGGGTTTCTCTGCTTTCACGAATGTTTTAAGATGAAAAAATTCCCGCCTACTGACAGGCTAGAAATTGGAGGTGTATTCATTCACAAATAAATCAACGGCAATCCAAAACCACAATATAAAACCCACTTAGCCAGCTGCTTGTGCGGGTTTTTGTTGGGAAACGTTCCCTGGTATTGGTTCCATCTTTGTTCCAGGTTCTACAGGAGCTACTTCAATATGATTGAGTAGAGTTGTCACAAAGGCAAAAAGCAGGAAAGGTAGCGATAGGAGAACAACCAGTGCAACTGCAGCTAGAGCATATACTGGTCTTCTAGCACCCATCAACGCCAAAGCTGATGCCAAACTGACTGTAATAGTAATTAACCAAACAATTATTTGACCATAGATATCACCAAAGGTTAGAGTGCAAACAAATCGGTACTTCTGAATGTCAACTGCCATAATTGCCTCTCATATCTCTAATGGTTCTACCTTAGAGCCATGTTTGACTTTCCGTCGATTTCTAAATATTTTTGAAACAATTGTAATATCACTTCATATTTAATAAACTTCATCTAGAGAAATTCCAAGAATGAAATCCACCATAAGATATATTTTCAATGAAAAGTAAAAAAACTCACGCTTTGCCATCTCTTGATTCTAACTGTTTAATCTTCATTTTCAAATCGAAGTCTTCACTACTAACAATAGTTTCTAAGTTAGCAATTCTTTGCTCTAAAAGTTCCACAGTCTGCAATGGTAAAGCGTTAGTTTGATATTTCTTATGTTCAGAACGCCACACAGCCACTGTACCCACAGTTGCACCAGCAATAGTTGCTATGGGTAAAATAGGACCACTGCGCGTAACAGCGGAAAGTGGAATGCAAATTGCTAAAATCCCGACACTTATACCCCAGATTCTAGTAGTAGCAGCAACCCGTACATCTTCAGATTTTTCTAAATCTTTTTTAGCTCGTTTACTCATAGATTTTTCTTAGTAACAATTAGTCAAGATAACTTTTACTAATGTCGGTATTGTTCTATAAGGAGAAATTATGCGATCGCCGAAATTTCAATACTAAAAACGACATATTAAATATCTGTTCAATATTCATCTAACCATAGTTAGTAAAAAATCTTTATAAGCACCAAATCCTACATTTTTCTAGGGGGAGCAAGTCGCGGTGTTGGTTGAGCAATCATCAATTGTTTAATAGAACAGCAATTGTGACCTCTGCGTCCTCTGCGGTTAAAACAATAATTTCACTCACCAGCAATTTGGCAAAACACAGTCCTTTTGCGAGGTCCATCTAACTCAAAAAGTAAGATAGATTGGTAGGTTCCCAAAGCTAATTTCCCATCCATCACAGGAATAAGTTCACTCGTACTTAAAGTCATTGCCATCAGATGAGAATGAGCATTCATTGGCTCGTCTAGTGGAATATTTGGTCTTAAATGCAAATCATTATGTAAGTAACGCTCTGATTCTGGTGCTAATTTTTGCAGATATACTTTCACATCTTCTAACAATCTTTCCTCAAATTCGTTAATAGCTAATGCCGTGGTTGTATGTCGAGAAAATATTAAAATCTGACCATTTTGAATCGGTGTTGAAGCAAGAATTGACTCAATCTCTGGGGTGATATTATGAATATTAATTCCCTGATGAGTTTCAATTTCAATGATTTTATTAAAGATTGGCATATGACTTTAAATCAAGACTAGATGAACACGAATCATTTAAGTAGTTTATTCACTCTTCAAAAAGTTGGTTCTTCATAAGAATTTGTAAACCTTTCACCAATCTTTCAATACCTTCTTGTGCTGTTTGTTTTTGTAGCGCACCGTAAGCAACCCGAAGGTAACAGCCATCATCCATACCAAACGTGTTACCAGGAATCACTGCAATTTGGTGTTCGCGGATGAGTCGTTCAACTAACTCAAAATCGTTCATTGTTGTATGAACTTTGAGGAAAAAATAGAAAGCACCTTCAGCCGGGGCGATTGTACATATATCACCGAGGCAATTGAGAGTATCAAGGACTACCTCTCTAACTTGAGCGATCGCCCCAATATTATTCTTTAAATAATCGGGTTTTGCCTGCAATGCTCCCAAAGCGGCATACTGGGAAATGACGGGCGGACAAATCAAAATTGTATCTTGAACTTTTTTAACGGCGACGAGTAGATGTTTGGGAATAACCATGTAGCCAATGCGCCAGCTAGCAAAGCCGTATGCTTTGGAAAGACTGTAGAGAGAAATAGTGTGTTCGCTACTTTTTGGAAAAGAGCCAGGAGATACGTGTTTTACGCCATCGTAGGTAAAGTATTCATACGCTTCATCGCTAATATGGTAGATATTGCGATCGCGACACATTTGATTAACTTCTCGCAACGCCGCTTCTGGATATACAGCACCAGTAGGATTGTTAGGAGAAATTGTGACGACAGCTTTTGTTTTTGGGGTGATAGCTTGGGCGATCGCATCTGGGCGCAGCTGGTAATTTTCATCGGTTTTCACCAGTACTGGACAACAACCCGCCATACTAACAGCCATTTCATGATTGAAATAGTAAGGCGTATTCAGAATAATTTCATCTCCTATCGAAGTAATAGCGAGAACAGCATTCATAAACGCCATGTTACTGCCTGCGGTCACAACAATACAGTTCTGCCCATTGATTTCAATACCATTAAAAGCTTGTAATTTTGCTGCTAGTGTTAATAGTAATGGAGGAATTCCCTCTACAGCTTTGTATAAATGATTGCTATCTTCTGCCAAAAATTTAGGCAAAAACTCTAAAGCTTCAAGTGGTGGGCTGTAAGAAACAACACCTTGCCCAAGAGAAATTGTGCCGGGAGAGCTTCTGATCAGTTCCCCAACAATAGGAATAATAGGCGACTGTACCGCCTGCATACGAGAGATATTTGACTTCATGAAATCTCAGGAATATTAACATCAAATCAAACATTAAGCCTGCGGGCGCAGGCTTCGTTTTTTTGCCACGAGTAGACTCGTTCGGCGTATTATTCAGATGTTACAACGTCAGCCCCGATAACTGAAATAAAAATTGCTTGCTAAGGCAGAAGCGGATTTTAGATTTGCGATTTATCCTCAATCCAAAATCTAAAATCCTAAAAGATTTAGTGATTTACAGCTGCTTCCCGCGCAGCTGCGGCTTGTTCCGGGTGAATACCCAAGCGGGTGAGGTTAATTCTACCTTTGTTGTCAATTTCTCGTACTTTGACAATCACTTCATCACCAACAGAAACTTCATCCTCTACTTTGCCAACACGGTAGTCAGCGAGTTGTGAGATGTGGATCATACCTTCTTTACCAGGTAAAAATTCCACAAAAGCTCCAATTGGTATAATCCGAGTCACTCGACCTACGTAAACATCACCTTCGTTCAGCTTTCTTGTCATGCCCTGGATAATGTTACGTGCCTTTCGTGCTTTGTTTTCATCAAGAGCAGAAATCGTTACCGTACCATCATCCTCAATGTCTATTTTAGCACCTGTTTCTTCGGTAATCCCCTTAATCGTCTTACCTCCAGGTCCAATGACCAAACCAATCATGTCTGGATCAATCTTAATAGTGATCAGACGTGGGGCATAGGGTGACATTTCAGCACGCGGTTGGTCAATCGCCTGAAGCATTTTGTCCAGAATGTGCAACCGTGCTGCCTTTGCTTGATCTACGGCTTTGGCGATGACATCCAGAGATAAACCGGAGATTTTCATATCCATTTGTAAGGCGGTAATGCCGGTGTCTGTCCCAGCCACTTTAAAGTCCATGTCGCCCAAAAAGTCTTCTATTCCCTGAATGTCAGTTAGGACTCGGACTTCGTCACCTTCCTTGATCAATCCCATAGCTGCACCACTCACGGGTTTGACAATGGGTACACCAGCATCCATCAATGATAGTGTGGAACCGCATACCGAACCCATTGAAGTGGAACCGTTGGAAGAAAGGACTTCTGATACTACGCGAATTACGTAGGGGAATTGGTCTTTTGGTGGTAATACGGGTACCATGGCTCTTTCCGCCAGGGCTCCATGACCGATTTCCCGACGTCCTGGGGCGCGTAGGGGTTTCGTTTCCCCTACTGAGAACGGCGGGAAGTTGTAATGGTGCATATAGCGCTTTTCTTGGTCTTGTTGCAAGTCATCGCTTAAGAATTGAGTATCGCCCGGAGTACCAAGAGTACACGTGGATAGCACTTGCGTCAGTCCTCGGTTGAACAAACCACTACCATGAACTCGCTTGGGTAAAATCCCTACTTGACAAGTTACGGGTCTGACTTCATCCAGTTTACGACCATCAACGCGAACCCCATCTTCGATAATTTGATGGCGCATCAACTTTTTAGTCAGTGCTTTAAAGGTATTATCGACTGCCTTATTTGCACTGGCTGCGATGTGGATGGGGTCTTCTTCTGGTAGTTCGGCGATCGCCGTTTCAACTGTTTCCTTAACAGCATCCAATTCTGTATCGCGTTGAGTTTTGTCCAAATCAAATTGTGACAGGATTTTCTTAATGTCATCCGTAGCGCGATCGCGGATGTAATTCTCTAAAGTGGTATCCACCTCATGTTCTGGCATAACTTGGATTTCTAAACCAATTTCGGTCATGAAATCGTGCTGTGCTTGAATTAAATCCTGTACGGCTTCGTAACCAAATTCGATTGCCTCGATAATATCTCTCTCTGGCAACTGATTGGCTCCTGCTTCTACCATGATGACACCGTCTGGTGAACCGGCAACGACAAGATCCAAATCTCCGGCTTCAATTTCCGCATAAGTGGGATTAATGATAAAATCATCTCCCACTAAGCCAACCCGGACTGCTGCCATCGGACCGTTAAATGGTATGCGAGCAATAATAGTAGCAATGGAAGCGCCAGTGACTGCTAGCACGTCAGGTGGTACCAGCTCATCCATTGACAAGGTGTAAGCTACTATTTGCAGGTCATCTCGTAACCAACTTGGGAACAAAGGACGCAGAGGACGGTCAATGAGACGGCTTGTGAGAATTGCTCTCTCTGGCGGACGTCCTTCCCGCCGCAATAATCCCCCTGGTATTCTACCAGCTGCATACAGTCTTTCTTCGTAATCTACCGTTAAGGGGAGGAAATCGATGCCTTCTCTGGCTTCCGAACGCGTAGCCGTCACTAAAACTGCTGTATCCCCAGATTGAATCAACACCGAGCCACCAGCCTGGGGAGCTAGTTGACCCACCTTCAGTCGAATATCCCGTCCGTCAAAGGATATTGACTTCTCAAATTCTCCCATTCAGTTTCTTTTCCTTCTATGTTCGCTATCTCTCTCTGTGGCAATCCTAACATTTATGCACTAAGGCTGGTGTCAGTTGCAAACAAACTTGAGGGTGTAGGGGTGTAGGGGTGTAGGGGTGTGAGGGAAGAAATTGGGAGAAAGAAAGTATTTACCTGTTCATTTCACTTACACCCTCATACTCCATTTTTATGTACAATAAAATGACTTGCAGATATAACTGCACTCGCCAAGAAGTGGCAACGCGTTCTTGTGCGGTTCTCGTTTGTAGCGTGTATGAGGTTAATGACTTGGCTAAATGGAAGTTTCCCGAAGGTTATCTCCAAAGTCAATGAACTATTGTAGGCGTGCAAATAATTATTACAAGATGTATCTAGATGTTTAATAGATTAAACAATGGTCAATAATTAAGTAGTTATCATGAAATGTGTAAACCAGCACGCATGAAAGTTTCTTCCCCCTACATTCCACGCCCTATTTTCAAGTCAGCAAAAAGCATACAATGGGAAATTTATAAAAGTAGAAAAGAAGCAAATTGAAAAAGTTAGTTTTGTGGAAATCTGAGCAGTTATCACATGGCAATTTTACACGGAAGTTGGTTATCAAAAGAGCAGGGTAGTTGTTTATTTATTTGGGGAGAAACGTGGCGCACTCTGGGAGACGAGTCTGCTAAGAGCCCATCCAATGAGGATGTTCTACCACATCCGTTAGCAATGACGCCACTAGAAATCATTGAATTGTTGCGATCGCACAAAATTAATGTTGCTAGTTTAATCAAGCAACCTGTGGAAACATTACAGGGAAAGTCTTCATCTAATGGGAGACGGAAAGCACCCAGTCAAAGTGCGATCGCATTACCAACTCACTTCCAAATCATCGCCTTACCAACTTATATACAAGAAAACGGTAAGGATGGAATAGCATCTATTTTACCAGTACATTCTGCCACACTAGGTTTAGAAAAAGAAACTCCACAATACTTACAACCGTGGCGAATTGAGGGGTTTTGTCTCAACCCCCAAGAAACAATCAAATTTCTCACATCTCTACCCCTTAACTTAACTAACGGAGAAAGTAGTTTTTTTGGGGGAGATGTAAAATTTTGGGCGCAAATAGCCCGTTGGAGTTTAGATTTAATTGCTCGCGGTAAATTTCTACCCACACTCCAACAGCAATTGCATACCACAGTTTTAGCTAAATGGCAATGTCTCCTAGATAGTTCTCAAGATAGCACTCGCCTAGAAAAATTCTCCCAATTAATGCCATTAGCTTGTCGAACCTATCAAAGGGGAATGGAGAATCAAGAAAATTCCTTCTCCTCGCCTATTCGCCACTCTCTTCTTCACGTAGAGTACCCGGATGAACCTCAAGAATTACTGCTAGATTTTCTCAATAGTACTATAGACGCCCAAATCAGAGAGATGGTCGGTTTTCAATCGCCCATAGACGCAAGGATTATGGCGTCCCTATCAACAGCTGTTCGTCAGTGGTTGCATTCCTTAACAACTACATCCGATACAGTGACGGCTGATGCTTTTGAGGCAGAAAGACTCGAAGCTGCACTCAAAGCATGGACAATGCCCCTACAATACCAAGTAGGGGCAAAAAACCAATTCCGCACCTGTTTTGTCTTGCATTCTCCAGAATCAGAAACCACAGATTGGACTTTGGCTTATTTCCTCCAAGCCTCTGACGCTCCAGATTTTTTGGTAGACGCAGCCACCATTTGGAATCATCCTGTCGAAAAATTTGTTCATCAAAACCGAACTATCGAGAAACCTCAAGAGACCTTTTTAAGGGGTTTGGGATTGGCTTCGCGGTTGTATCAACCCATTGCAACCAGCTTAGACAACCCAAATCCCACATCTTGTCAACTCAACCCAGTACAAGCATACGAATTTATCAAGTCCGTAGCATGGCGGTTTGAAGATAGTGGATTGGGAGTCATTTTACCTCCTAGTTTAGCAAACCGCGAGGGATGGGCAAATCGTTTAGGATTAAAAATTACTGCCCAAACACCCAAGAAAAAGCAGGAACGCTTGGGATTACAAAGCCTGTTAAATTTTAAATGGGAATTAGCCATTGGTGGACAGACTCTTTCCAAAGCCGAGTTTGACAAATTGGTAACCTTAAATAGCCCACTTGTAGAAATTAATGGCGAATGGGTAGAGTTGCGCCCTCAAGATATTAAGACAGCACAAACCTTTTTTGCTTCACGTAAAGAACAGATGTCGCTGTCTTTAGAAGATGCTTTGCGTATCAGTACGGGGGATACCCAGACAATTGAAAAGTTACCAGTAGTTAGCTTTGAAGCCTCTGGAGCATTGCAGGCACTGGTAACAACCTTAACCAATAACAAAGCCGTCGAACCCCTACCCACACCAGCCAGTTTCCAAGGAAAATTACGACCTTATCAAGAACGTGGGGTGGCGTGGCTTTCCTTCCTAGAACGTTGGGGCTTAGGTGCTTGTCTCGCCGACGATATGGGACTAGGGAAGTGTGTGTCTAAAGATACGCTATTGTCCATAAATGGAGAACTAAGTACAGCAGAAGACATTTGGAAAACCTTTGCAGGAAAAACAGAATTTGACGGCGAAGGATTTTGGGCTGAATCTACAAAGGAATTACGAGTCAATTCCATCGATGAGGAAACTGGTAAGATGGTGCAAGCCCCCATCCAACGGTTGTATCGGCAGCAAGTTTGTGAGAAGTTGCAAAAGATCACTCTGCAAGATGGTAGTAGTATCACCATTACCCGTCGTCACAAGTTGTTGACAAATAAAGGTTGGACAAATGACCTCAAGGTAGGCGATTATGTTTGTGTCCCAGCCAAAATGCACTGGAATGGGCAACCTGAAGACCTCGAACTGGTCAAGTTTCTGGCTTGGCAAATTGCCGAAGGACATGAACTGCCAGATTTTGGCAGAGTAACGGTAGCTCAAAAAAATCTTCTTGTGTTAGAGGATTTATTCCACTCTTTTCAGAGTATTGGAAAACGTTACCAACTTAAGATTAATAGTCCCAAAATTTCTACATTTCCTGGTAAAGTACCATTTTTGAGAGTAAATAGCAAAGACTATCGGCAATTCCTAGAAACTAAAGGCTACGTTTGGGGCAAACTGTCAGCGGAAAAATCTATTCCGCCTTTTATTATGCAGGCTGACTTAGATACTGTCCGTATCTTTTTACAAAATTATTTCGATGCTGAGTCTGCTGTCGTTTCTAGTATGCGTAGTATCGAAATAGCTTCAGCTTCACAAATCCTCATTCAGCAACTTTCTACACTGCTGCGACGTTTTGGTATTTGGTTGCGAATATCGCCCAAGCAGAAGTGTGCTACTAATGGGTCTCGTACTTTACGCACCTACTATATTGGTGTGCTTGGAGGCAATTCTGCTCGCAGATTTTTGCAAGAAATTGGGTACGCTAATCTGGAAAAACAGCGCAAATTAGAAGAAATTTGCAAACGTGTGTGTAATACAAACGTTGAGGGCATTCCTGCTTCTGATATTGTTGCCCAAACGATTTCAGCAACGGGAATACCATTACGACATTTTGGAATGCACAATACCGTTTACATTAATGGAACGCAGCAATTTTCCAGAGAGAGCTTGCAGCGTGTGATAGTTGGGATGAACCGCATTGTGAATGGAGAAGCTCAACAGGAGTATAAGCTACTAAAGCCTTCTAAATGGACAACCCAAACCCTTGAAGCTTATACTCGTCTAGATGTAACACAGTTGAACTTAACGCAGCAATCTTTGCAACGTCTTCTTGACCAAGAAGTTTTCTACTGCAAAATTGAAAGCGTAGAGGATATCGAATACGAAGGTTGGGTTTATGACTTTGAGGTTAGCAAATATCACAATTTTGTGGCTAACAATATTATTTGTCATAATACTATCCAATTCATAGCCTTTTTGCTTCACCTTCAAGAACAAGAAACCTTGGAAAAACCAACTCTGCTTGTATGTCCAACATCAGTTTTAGGAAACTGGGAACGGGAGGTCAAAAAATTTGCTCCCAATCTGAAAGTTCTGCAATATCATGGTGACAAGCGCCCGAAAGGGAAGGCGTTTGTGGAAGCAGCTAACAAACATAACATTGTCGTTACTAGTTATTCGTTAGTTCACCGAGATGTAAAATCGTTACAGGGCGTTTCTTGGCAAATAATTGTTTTAGATGAAGCGCAGAATGTTAAGAATTCAGAGGCGAAGCAGTCACAGGCGGTCAAGCAGTTAGAAGCAGGTTTTCGCATTGCTTTGACGGGGACACCTGTTGAAAATAGATTGCAAGAACTTTGGTCAATTTTAGACTTTCTGAATCCGGGGTATCTGGGAAATCGGCAATTTTTTCAACGGCGTTTTGCTATACCAATTGAAAAGTATGGAGATACTTCTTCATTAGGTCAATTGCGTTCTTTAGTGCAACCTTTTATTCTCCGTCGTCTCAAAACCGATCGCGACATCATTCAAGACTTACCAGAAAAGTATGAAATGACTGTGTATTGTGGTTTGACTACGGAACAGGCTGAACTGTATCAAAAAGTCGTGGATGAGTCTTTGAATGAAATTGAAGAAGCAGAAGGTTTGCAACGACGGGGAATGATTTTAGCTTTACTTAGTAAGCTCAAACAAATCTGCAATCACCCAGCCCATTATCTGAAGCAAGATACGTTGGAAAAATACCATTCGGGTAAACTCCTACGTTTGGAAGAGATGTTAGAAGTAGCTGTATCAGAAGGCGATCGCGCTTTGATTTTCACCCAGTTTGCTGAGTGGGGTAAGCTGCTCAAGCCATATTTAGAAAAATATTTAGGACGGGAGACATTGTTTTTATACGGTAGCACCAGTAAAAAACAGCGTGAAGAAATGATAGACCGTTTCCAACACGATCCACAAGGACCACCAGTCATGATTCTGTCATTAAAAGCAGGCGGTGTGGGACTGAATTTGACACGAGCCAATCATGTTTTTCACTTCGACAGATGGTGGAACCCAGCCGTCGAAAATCAAGCCACAGACCGAGTTTTTCGGATTGGTCAAACCCGTAATGTTCAAGTCCATAAATTTGTTTCGACTGGTACTTTGGAAGAGAAAATCCATGACATGATTGAAAGTAAGAAACAACTAGCCGAACAAGTTGTGGGTACAGGTGAAGATTGGCTGACGGAACTGGATACAGACCAACTCCGCAATTTACTCCTGCTTGACCGTAATGCCGTTATTGAAGAAGAATGAGATAGTGGATAGTGGATAGTTGATAGTGGATAGTGGATAGTTGATAGTGGATAGTGGATAGTTGATAGTGGATAGT
>JAWQFQ010000004.1:0-27663 GCA_035967975.1 Scytonema sp. PMC 1070.18 | reverse complement strand
GGATAGTTGATAGTTGATAGTGGATAGTTGACTATTAACTCCTGTAAAAACTTACTATGCTTAGTTTATCTAACCACTAACTACTAACCACTAACCACTAACTACTAACCACTAACCACTAACTACTAACCACTAACTACTAACCACTAACCACTAACCACTAACTACTAACCACTAACCACTAACCACTAACCACTAACCACTAACATGGAACCCAATTATACTCTTCAATCAAGTCGAGAATGGTGGTCACAACGGTGGCTGGATTTATTAGACTCCTATCGGTTTAAAAAGCGTTTGGAACGAGGTAGAAACTATGCACGTCAGGGAAATATTCTCAGTATTGAGTTTAAAGGTGCAAAGGTATTGGCTAAGGTACAAGGTAGCGAACCTGAACCTTATACGGTTTCTCTTTCCCTAGACCCCTTTAGTGATGAACAGTGGGGTTATGTGATTGAAACTATGTCTCAAAAAGCTATTTTTTCTGCAAAACTTTTGGCGGGAGAAATGCCACAAAATATGGAAGATGTTTTTACTACAAACGGTCTTTCTTTATTTCCTTTTACCCTCTCTGATATTCACAGTAAATGTTCTTGTCCTGATAAGGCTAATCCCTGTAAACATATTGCTGCGGTTTACTATCAGTTAGGCGATCGCTTTAGTGAAGATCCGTTTGTGTTATTTCAACTACGAGGACGCACTAAAGAACAAATTCTCAGCAACTTGCGTCAGTTACGCAATGCAGACCATATCGAGACCAGTAAAAATTTGTCTTTAGATACAACGTCTTTACAAAAGGAAACATCTGAGGTTCAAGAATTAATTGCTGAAAAACGATTCACTGTAAAAATAGGCTCATTTTGGCAATATAATGAACCATTAGAGCCTTCTTTGGTGGTGATTGCACCATCAAGTAGTGAAAATATTTTAAATACCTTGGGGTCAATTCCTTTAGCAAGAGAAGAAGAAAACGTTAGCAATCTGACTGCTGCTGATGTAGTTATGAAGTATCTTGATGCAGTTTACAAAGAAGTTAGTCAGAAAGCTATTTTAGCAGCTATGAATGTTGGCGGAGAATGAGGAAATAGAGACGCGTTCTTCATAGCGGTACGACGTGCAATTCCGCGTCTCTACACATTTAACATTCCCTCAAACAACCTTTAACCTCACCGGATTGATTTGGCATTAGTATATGGCGTGATATTTATTACTCGTAATGTCATGCTATAAAAGCTAGAGTCATCCCATCGAATCAACATGGAACTTCAAAGTAAAATGATTGCAGTAGAATTAGCTGATGGTACAAATGTACGAGTAGAAGCCACACAGATAGGCGATCGCAAAATCAATTTTCAAGCCCGACCATTTGAGGAAGTTACCACCGCCATTGAGTCCTTGACTAAAGAGATTGCGGAAGCATTACACAAAGTCAAGCCAGATAAGGCTAGCGTGAAATTTGGCATAGACATTGCTGTTGAGTCAGGTCAGCTAACAGCGGTTCTTGTCAAAGGAAGTCATACTGCCAATTTAGAGATTACTTTAGAGTGGGGCAAATCGTAAGGAGCAGTTCGTAGTTATCTAACCATTAAGTGTAATAAGGATGTTGCACCTGTAGCACTCATCAGCTTGATTCTACGGATCTGCACAACGTGACGTTTCGCCCAACCCCACATCCTTCTATTGTAGAGACACACTGTTTGAAGCGTCTCCACAATATATGTTTCGCCGTGACTCTTTCTATAAAATATCTTTACTGGAGCGCTTCGTCTATGTTTGCACCCTTGAGTTTAGCGCCTTCTAAATTAGCACCCTTCAATTTAGCACCCTTTAATTGTGCTCCATATAAAACAGCATTTTCCAGATCGGCTCCATATAAAATGGCTCCCTCTAGATTTGCTTTTTGCAAATAGGCTCCCGACAACTCAGCTTTTTGCAAATAGGCTCCTGACAGGTTTGCTCCTGACAGACTAGCTTCTGTTAAATCGGCTCCTGACAGGCTAGCTCCTGACAAATTTGCTCCATAAAGTTTGGCTCCTGTCAAGTTGGTACCGTATAATTTAGCCCCTGACAAATCGACTTCATGCAAGTCAACTCCTGACAGCTCACAGTTTGGACAATTCCTTGTCATTTTGAGAGTGTCCAGGTCGGTTTGTACAAATGCATAAGCTGGAAAGCTCATTGAAGAAAAGATTAAAGTCAAAACAGTAACCGTGGCAATTGCCATTTTGGCTATTAAGCGCATCATACTTTTTCTTGGCTCCAGATTGCTTATTGAGAAATGCCAGAATGATCGTCTATCGTTTCCCAGGAATGTCAGCCTAGTAATTAGGCGTTTGGAAATGTAGCCATTCAAACATACATCTTCTTAAAATGCAATAGCAGATAAGAGACTTAAGTAAATAGTCGTGACACAATTGGCTACACCCTTCCCGTTACAAGATAAGGACTTACGCATTCACAGAAAACGTCAGATATTATTTATACTTCTTTCGCGTCATAAATATAAAAAAATAGTAAAAAGACAGTTAAGACAGTTAAGACAGTTAAGATAAATAGGAAGTGAACGCAATACTGCAAGGGATAAGCGAGAATTAGAAACCCGGTATCTCCAAGATACCGGGTTTCTGGTGGGTTTGTGGCACCTCAAATATCGTATCCCTTGCAGTATTGCGGTAACTCCTGCGAAATCAGGTTTCACCGAATTTCGACTATTGTTAACCGAGCAGTCAGTATTGGGAGTGAACGGTTGTTCGCCCTTCTGTGTGTATTGCACGCAACAGAGAACCGCCATAGTTAAACGAAAAAAAAGGGGGGGTAAATTCAGATAGCTAAACATTAAATCGTTACGGGGGACTCAAGGTAAAGAGTGGGTTCTTGCATTGTAAATTCTATTCCGTAACTCATCAACTTTGTTGAAATAGACTCATTTGCTAACTCCAGCAAACGCTTGCGGAAGTCTATCGAATTTTCATTTGACCCTAAAATGAAGAAGCTGACTCTAGCACGAACTCCTGCATGGTTTTCATGAGGAAAGATGCTAATTTTTGTACTATTTGGGTCTATTCCAAACAAAGAATTCGTGCTTTCCTTAATCACCTTTTCCAGCAAAGCTTGTTCGGTTTTGTTTAAGTCTCTGGTGAAATCAAGATATAGCAACACCATCACCTTCTTCCCTCTTGTCACATTTTCAATATCAGTATTTGCCATTACTGAATTGGGAACAACTACGAGAGTACTTTTAGCAAGAGTTCTTAGTTTTGTTGATCGCAAACCAATGGCTTCCACCTTTGCAAATAAAATCCCCTGAGAACTTAAACTCACTCGAATATATTCCCCAGGGGTGTAAGGACGATCCAAGAATAAAACAATTGTTCCTAAAATCTGCTCTAGAGTGCTTTGAGCTGCAAATGCGACTGCTATACCCCCAATCCCCAAACCAGCAATCAAGCCAACTAAATTTATATTCTGGCTTTGAGCATATGCGACTGCTACGATAAACCCAATCACGATATTAGCAATTGTTTCAAAAACCAGCAATAACTCATCAATTTCCAAACCCAGTTTGCGGATTAAAATTACACCATAAGAGCGCAAGAAGTTGCGGAATAAGCCAGATACCAGTAGAGCAATAGTGATAGCTATAGCGATATCTAAGAAAAACTTCAAGAATCGGTAAAAGCCCGTGTACTCTTGAATAAAGTTTAAAGAAACAGCAACAAGAATTAAAGAGCCTAAAAGTGACAGTGTCTTCTCGATTGGATCGACTAAGTTGTGGTAAAATTTAGCAACCAGTGGGGATGACACCCGTCTTACAAGTTGTCTGAAAATTTTAGGAATGTATCTCCCTATTATAAAAGACAGAAAAACAAATAGTAACAGGAAAGCAAGCTTCACTCCAAATTCAATCAGATCTTGGCGATTAACTTCATTTATTGGAAAAAAAGTGACTAGACTAGATAAATTTTCCATTTTCATTAATACTGGTCTTTAAATAGTAATAGGAGCATCAACATTAACTTGTTGTTCTTCGAGATCGAAGGCAATACCATATTCTTTCAATCGTAAAGTTATACTTTCCTTTGCCATATCTATCAACTGACGACGCATATCCATTGACATTTCACCAGAACCAAGAATGAAGAAGTTAATTTGAGCTTGAGTGATAGTAGCCTTTCCATCTTGAGTAATATCTTTAAAATTCACCTCAGTACTGCGAGGGTCAATTCCAAAAATCTCTTTAGCGCTTTCCAAAATTACTTGACAAATCAACGCTTGTTCATCTTCGAGAACTTCTCGGTAGAAAGTTAAATAAACCAGCGAAACAACTTTTTTAGCTCCGGTAAAGTTTTCAATACTCATTTGTGTCAAGGAATTATTGGGAACTATCGTTACAGTTCCTTTCCCTGAATTCCGAATCTTAGTAGAACGCAATCCAATGGACTCCACTCTCCCAAAGGTACCATCTGGTAAACCAATGTAATCATCAATTACAAAAGGTCTATCGATATACAGAACAATCCCACCTAACAACTGCTGTAAAGTTTCTTGAGCCGCAAAAGCAACAGCCAAACCTCCTAGTCCCAGACTTGCTGTTAACCCTATCAAATTAATTTGATGGGTTTGTGCAAAGATAAAGAACACAGTCAGAAAAATTGCTGTATCCGCGACAATGTTACCCACCACCAGCAACTCACCATTAATTTTTCGACTCAACACAGTTTCTGCTAGGAAAGTCTCAAAAAACTTATCAAACAAGCGAGAGAGCAACCACCCGACTGTAACAGCCACTGTTAATGCTAAACACACCTCTAAATATTTAAGCCAGATTGGTTTAGCTACAAGTAAGAGAGTCAAGTCAACTAGTGATAGAACAGCAACCAAGCCCAACCAACCTTGATAAGAAGCAACGACTTTCTCATACACTTTTTTTCCGGTAGGAGATAAAAAGCGTGTTGTAATAAATTTACCCATTTTCCTTAGTAAAAAAGATAAAATGAACAAAAGCGTAAAACCAATAGCAGCTACTCCTATTGCACAGATAATGACTATGACAGGAAGGAGATCGTTGCGAACGATTTCAGGAAAGGTAGTGATATCCACAATACAATTAACTCCGTTATTCACACATAACTATTATTAACTGGCTTTACAAAAAACTTCTAAATACGAAAATTTAAATTAGAAATTTTCATTGTTTTCCTATCTATAATAACAATCTATTCTCCCATCTGAGTCCCCAAGATCATCACCATCTGCTAAGAAAACAATGATTTAACTCTTCTGAATTAATGAACTCAAATACCCGCCGAAAAGTATTATTGGAGGGAACTCCGTTTGGTAATGTCAAAAACTAAGACATAAAGTTTAATATGTCAATTTTTGCTCAGAGAAAAATTAAGATGAGTTCCTCTAGGGGTAGAATCACAACTCGCTATGAATCAGAATATCTCTTTTCCCTAAACTCTTGCATATTTTCAATAACTGTTACTAAGCGATAGCATGGAAAACACGAAAAAGTCAACTCCTTGTCATAACATAAATCCACTTATCCTACTTAACTTATTTTGTTTATCTTAAGCTTATCTTATCTTACTTATCCTACTTATCCTATATAAGTCTGTAAAACTGCTCTACTTTATCTGGGAAAGGCAGAGGGCAGAAGGGAGGAACAAGTCTTGAAGGTAACAAGTAATACTCTCTGTTCCGTCTGTTCTCTGCCAAAGGGGTATAAAACCCCACCGTCTACACGGTGTCCTGTTAGAGGTTGGGGTCAGAATCTCCAACATTCGTGAGCCTTCTGCCATCTGCCTCCTGCCATCTGCCTTCTTCAAATTCTGGTTTTAAAAATTAAGACGCAATGGCAAATAAGACAGTTAAGTTTATTGTTAAACTCATATCTTAAATTTTTACGTAAAAACCTTGATATTATACAAATATACATGATATTATCATGTGTTTTTTATGGGTTTTTATTCAAAGGTTTTGAAGTTTATACTGAGTAATTATAGTTACATTATTACAATATCAGCTAAAATGTTGTTTATATCTAAAAAAATTGTGAAAAGACAGTTAAGACAATTAAGATAAATAAGATAGATAAGGTCAAAAAGTATAGTTAGGGACTATGAAGCAATCTAAACTCAAACGAAGAAGGGGAGTTTTACTGACATCTGTAGGATTACAACGCTTACAAGCAGCAATTTTATCTGCAGAGATAGCAGAGAACTGTGGAAATCGCTTCACCCTAGAAGAGTTAAGCGATCGCGTTCAAGTTTCCACGAAAACGCTAAGTCGATTGTGGTCTTTGAATGCAAGTGTGGACCAGAAAACGCTCAAACTCTGCTTTAGTGCCTTCCAACTAGAATTACGTAGAGAAGATTACACTATCGGAAGCGATGTGGATGAGGATGAGTTGACTGAAACTCCCTTGCTTGACTTAGACGAAAAAGAGATATACTCGTTTCAATCAATGGATAACTCCATCATTCGACAACAGGGTGGTAATTCTGAATATATTTCCATATATCCGGATGGTCCACTCACCCTCGATTCTCCATTTTATATTGAACGTCTACCCATTGAGCGCCTGGTTTATCAGGAAATAACACAACCAGGAAGTGTGATCCGCATTCGAGCTCCAAGAGGTATGGGTAAAAGTTCTTTAGTGTTGCGGCTGTTAGAATTTGCCCAAAGACAGGGGTACCACACAGTCAAACTAGATTGTCAGCAAATCGATTTACTCAACAAGCTCGATCTCAAAAAGTTTTTGCGTTGTTTTTGCTGGCGAATAGCAAAAGAACTAGGAATCGATCCCAATTTAGATGACAATTGGGATGAAGAAATTGGCAGTAAGTTGAGTTGCAGTTTCTATTTGAGAAACTACTTGCTCGAGCAAATCAAAAGTCCAATAGTTCTGGTACTAGAACAGATGGACTGCTTGTTTGAATACCCTCAACTTGCTCAGGAGTTTTTTCCCTTATTGCGCTCGTGGTATGAAGAAGGACGACGGGATCGCCACTGGCAAAAACTGAAACTCGTAGTGGTTTACTCCACAGATGTTTATGTCTCCCTGGATCTCAACCGTTCTCCATTCAATATCGGATTACCATTGCGCCTACCAGAATTCACTCAGCAACAGGTTAAGGAATTAGCAAAACGGTACGGGCTAGACTGGAGTTGCGGTCAAGAAGCTACTCAATTAATGTCTCTTGTAGGTGGACATCCAGCACTGATTCAGACGGCTTTATATTATTTGCGCTATCAAGGAGTCACTTTAGACGAGGTGATACGGGAAGCGATTGCTAACGGTGGTATTTACCGTCATCATCTCTGGCAAAATTGGATGTCTCTGCAAGAAAAACCCATACTCCTGGAGGCATATACTCAGCTTATAACCTCAAAGCAACGCATTTCTCTCGATCTGATTCAAGCTTACAGGCTTGATAGCTTGGGATTAGTGTCCTACGAAGGCGATCGCCTAATACCGCGTTGCGAACTTTACCGTGCATACTTTCAAAAACAACTTTCCTTTGTTCATTAAGAAACTATTTTTTTCTTGTTCCCTTTTAAAGTTCAGAATTTAACAAACATATAACCATATACAGCTAGATGTTCAGCACGTGGGTTAACATAAAGCTTTAGGGTTCCTCTACTATATCTGTAATCTTCGGTGTTGTAGAGTTTGACCTAGGACATTGATTTTTCCGAATTCTCCGGAATAAGCCAGACATTTAGTGGATGATGGAATAGAAAATTACACAATACAAAAATGCCTGAGTATGTACCACCAAGAATCGCTACTGCCCGGTTGGGAGTGTGTAGCAAAACCCTCGAAAGGTGGCTCAAGGAGGGGAAAATCAAAGGCATCTTTACACCGAGCGGGCAAAGAAGATACGACGTGGACTCAGTTGTCGCTACTGGATCTACTGACCAAGGAGACAGGCGAGCGGTGGTGGTTTATGCCAGAGTTTCAAGCCGCTCTTCATATGGTGATCTTGACAAACAGGCTGAGTTTCTTAAGTCTCACTATCCCGAAGCCGACATCATCACAGACATTGGCAGTGGACTCAACTTCAAGCGAAAAGGACTTCAAGCCCTACTGGAACGAGTTCTGTCAGATGATGTCAGACTTATTGTCATTGCCCACAAAGATAGGCTTTGCCGCTTTGGGTTCGATCTTGTCGCATGGCTCTGCGATAGGCAGCAGGTTAAGATACTGGTTCTCGACCAAAAGAACCTCAGCCCAGAGCGCGAACTCGTCGAAGATATCCTTGCAATCATCCACGTTTTCAGTTGCCGATTGTACGGACTCAGGAAGTACAAGAAGCAAATTACTGAAGACAGCGAGCTACCGAATATATCCAAGTAAAGAACTAGCGGTAATCTGGAAACGATGGGTGGCTGCGGTTCGCAAGGTCTACAACATATCGATAGCATATCTAAACGAGCATCAAGGTTATCAAAAAGTAGGGAAAAGTGGCGGGAAGATGGGGTTTAGAACCATGCTTAAAGCCTCTGGGCTCCTCCCTGATTGGTGCTTAAAGTTGAATGTATCGAAAATACTGGACAATGCATCAATGGAAGCGTATACAGCTTGGAGTGAAACTGCCAAAAATCCTAGCTTCATCGGTAAACCAGCGATCGCATAACCCAAAGTTTGACCGTCTTGGATTTACCATATCTGGTGTAGCCAATCCCTGCGATCTCATTTCTGACAAACGCCGAACACCTTTTAACATCGGTACAGCAATTGAGTTACACGGTTTTCAACTGCATGAAGCTAAACCTTTACTCAAAGGCTTAGAAGAAGTGACCAATCAAGGTAAAGCCGTGCTGCGAGAGATTATGTACTGGACTCAAGGACAGCCATTTTTGACCCAAAAACTCTGTCAGCTAGTTTGTCAGGTTGCTAATGAATCTGCCACTGGAAAGATTTCCCTTCCTGCGGGAACTGAGAAATTTTGGGTAGAGCAACTCGTGCAATCGCGCATCATTCAACATTGGGAATTACAAGATGAACCCGAACACCTGCGTACGATTAGCGATCGGCTACTGTTCAATAAACAAAAAGCAGCACGTTTGCTAGGACTTTATCAGCGCATCTTGCAAGCTGAAGAAGTAGATACTGAGACACTAACACAGTGGAGATCCAAACGAGTCGCTAGTAGTAACGATGAGCTTTCTTCTTCCCCGTATCTTCTTGTACCAACTGATGAAAGTCAAGAACAAACAGAACTATTGCTCTCCGGCTTAGTCGAGAAGTGCAATGGCTATCTCCGCGTCAAAAATCTTATCTACCGCAATATCTTTAATGCTGAATGGCTACTCAGACAGTTAGACCATCTCCGTTCTGACTCACAGACATTCAACGCTTGGATAAACTCAAGCTATCATGACAAACTGAGTTTGCTACGAGGACAGGTATTGAAGAACGACGAAAGTCTCAGCGATTTTGACAATCAATTTTTAGCTTCTAGTCAAGAATACGAAGCGCAAGAGGTGGAAATACCAGAAGAGACAGCCAGGGTAAAAACAGCAGAAGCACAACTCAAACAACAAAACAAAGTGGCTAAACTGCAAAGGTTTCTGCTGATTGCGCTGTGTATGGGGTTAGCGATTTCTAGTATCGGGAAGTCGCTTCTAGTCCTGATGGTCAAATGATGACTGCACCTCTACACCCTAATACGGTTAGGTTAAGGTTTATTCGCGTTACCAGAAACCCAGTTTCGCATGAGTTACCGGGTTTCTAAATACATTTAACACCAACTGTATTGTCCTATACTCCCATATTTCCCAACTCTTCCCTCAACGATAAAGGCTGATATCCCAACGCAAAAGCCTTAGTACTATCCAAAGAAACATCACCCGGTCTAGGTGCTGCCATTTTGACATCTTGTTGTCGGCCAGCTTTTAACCCACTACTAGGAAGCTGAAGAACCTCTACCATTAAACGACCAAAATCATACCTTGAAATCCGTTCTTTGCCCCCTAAATGAATAATTCCACATACTTTTTCCAATGCCAATAACAACCCTTTAGCAGCAGTTTTCCCACTTACTGGTGTGCGGAATTCATCTGTAAATAAATTTAACTCTTTTCCTTCCTGAAGTGTTTTAATAAACGGCTGTATAAAACTTGTAGCTGTAGGTGTTGCCATACCAAACATCAAAGGCATCCGACACACTGCAGTCATAGGGTAACGCTTTAACATAGCTTCCTCTGCCATCACTTTTTGTTCCCCGTAGATGTTAACAGGACAGACCGAGTCTGTTTCCTGATAAGGAGCATTTAAACCATCAAAAACTAAGTCTGTTGATGTAAAAGCGAAAGAAATGGAAGAATCAGCGCAAATTTCTGCTATATTGCTAGATGCTGTTACATTAATTGCATAAGATTCATCAGGATGAGTTTGACAAAAATTAGGTTGCGATAAGGCAGCAGTATGAATCACCGCTGCTGGTCGAATATTGCCAAAAATTTGCTGAAGTTCCTGAAAATCAGCCAAATTGACTTTTAGGGTTGTGATACCTGGAACTTCAATAGAGTGAGAAAAATAGGTTCCATAGACTTCCCAGTCTTGTTTCGCCAGCTGACCTATATGCCAGCCAAGAAAACCACTCACTCCAGTAATTAGTAATTTTTTCATACATTAGTTATGGCTTATACAAATAGATTGTTTTGAAGAATTTTCACACAGTTTCTATTTAATTACGTATTTTCACGCGTCACTTCTAAAAATGATAAAAACACGATATAGTCTTTGTAAAACTTTCATGAAATCTCTTTAAAGAGGTTGTCATTTTGTAGAATTATGACTGATAATGTGAAGTAATTATTAAATGATAACTCAACTATGATTTTCTGATAACTATAGGTTAAATTCAGAAAAATAGTGTTTGTTAAATGTGCAATGCCTCACTTATACCAGTGAAGTCAAGGGGTTGTGCAGAGAGTTGCTCAAGCGCAACAGTGTAATGGAAGTACAGAGGATATTACCATGTTCTGCCAACAATTCATACGCTCGTTTCTTCTAGCCGAGATTCAGAAGCCTCGATTAAAGGGTGTTGTTTTCTTAAAAGACCAACCCGTGCTTCAAAAGATTTTTGCGGTCCGAATTCCTGGTGGTTTAACTCCACCCTGAAATAGCTATTTATATTGGGTTTGAGAGAAATTAGAAACACAAGTGCGATCGCAGCAGTTGCAACAGAGGTCATAAACTGTATGCGCCAGTCTTGATGAGAAGTTGGACTGGAACGTCTCTACATACCCAAAATTATGACGAAAAATCCAAAACCTACCCAGTATTGTTTCAGCTTTGTTGCTTATCCGAAGCCTATAGCAATCTGTTAATTTTTTTTGAACCGCAGAGGACGCAGAGAACACAGAGGAAATAAAAAGTGGAGTTTTCCATAGAATGCGGGGATTGCTATATCAGCTATAGGTAGCGGCGTCTCTATAGAACGTCCGTAAAATATGTTTTGCTCCCTGAGTTTTGACGGTTAATAGCTGAACTCTGATAAGTATCTTGGCTTAACAAGGTACAAAGGTTTGTTGGTAAGCGTTCAGCACATCGCGTATCAGTCATCAGCTTTTATAAGCCATAAAGATGTTTAATAGGGTGTCACAAACGCCTAGAAAATGACCAAAAACAGGTTTCAAAGCTGACAGAAAAATGGCTAATAGCTGAACGCTTACAGTTTGTTGCCACTCCAAATTTTAGAGCCATTAATTATTGGTTCTGTTTTTTCAAATACTTGCAATTACGAATTTTTGGGAAATATCAGGGCGATCGCATATTCTGTGAAAATCAAATACTTGCGTAACCTTTTTTTATTCAGTCATTATTTACATCAAGCAATGAATCCAGCAACAGACCCAGCAAATATTCTCCCTGAACCACCAAGAAGTTCAAAACTCCATCTTGCTTTCTTAGATGGTATACGTGGTTTAGCCGCCTTGTATGTAGTCTTAGTTCACTGTTGGGAACCGAGTCTTGTCGAATCTTCTCAACTCGCTCTGCTTTGGTCACCAATGACAAAATTCATGAGATATGGAATTTTTGCGGTTGTCATTTTCGTGGTTCTCTCCGGCTACTGTCTCATGCTTCCAGTCGTTCGTTCTAACAAAAAATATTTGTCAGGAGGTTTGTTAGGCTTTTTTAAAAGAAGAATTCGGCGCATTTTACCACCTTATTATGCTGCTTTAATCTTTTGTCTAATCATTGGTGTGTCCTTAATAGGACTGCAAAGAATGACTATTCTTACCTGGGATGCAGACAGATTAAACACTCTGAGTGGACTATTTTCGGCTAATTTCTCTTTTTACGATGTCTTCATTTATTTTTTACTTCTCCAAAATTTTGACTTACATTTCAATGATATTAATGGTCCAATGTGGACTGTTGCTGTTGAGTTCCAAATCTATATTATATTTGCACTCTTGTTAATACCGATATGGCGACGTTTTGGTATGGTGTCTACAGTCATAACTGCTTTTGTACTGGGGTTGACATTACACTATTCAATGGGTGAATTTACCAAAAGCACTTATCCCTGGTTTATAGGTATTTTTGCTATAGGAATGGCCGCTGCTGAAATCAATTTTTCTCAAAAACCATCCTTGATAAAAATAAAAACTTCTCTACCTTGGTGTCAGCTTGGTGCTATTTTTGTTTTTTTAGCCTTTGTAACTGAATGGTTACGATTTGAGACCCTACCAGGATTAGAACTCTGGATTGTCCATTCTTTTCTTGCTCTAGGGAGTGCTTGTTTGATTATTTTCTGCACCAACTTTGTGATTCAAGGGAAATCGCTCCCCCCGGTTTTCAACATATTAGAATCACGATGGGTTCTTGCACTTGGAGTCATCTCCTACAGCCTTTACCTAACTCACGCGCCGATAGTATTCTTAGTACATCAATTTCTACTCAGCTTCAACCTGTCTCCTACAGCTATGGCGACTAAATGGTTACTTATCTCCTTACCATTGTCTCTGTTGGTAGCCAACGTATTCCATAGAATCTTTGAACGTCCTTTCATGTCTAGTTCTGCACTCAACCTCAAATCTCAGAAATAAGGGTGTGGGGTGTGGGGTGTAGTAACAATACTTGTCCGAAAATTAGAAACCCGGTTTCTTTAACAATACCTTCGCCAAAATGAGGTATCACAAAAACACGGCAAAATCACACGAGGGTTGAAAAAATAGGGGTTTGATTTTGAGCTAAAAGCAAAAGCTTGAAACACATGATCGGTTAGGGTATGCTAAACTCAAATCATTGTAATATGGGAGTTTCATGGATGCCATCTCCTTTCCCCGGCATGAACCCCTATCTAGAATTACCTGCTCTGTGGCACGAGTTTCACAACAGATTGATTGTGGCAATTTCTGATGCGCTCACCCCCTCTTTGCAACCCAAGTATTACGTAGCCATTGAAACTCGAACGTACCTAGATGACGACAATCCTGAATTGCTGGTGGGAATTCCCGATGCGATCGTGCTGACAGCTTCTAAAACTCCTGTAGCGCTACCTACTGCGATCGCCACACAAACTCGCCCCAAACAAATCCAGCTCCCCATACCAGTCGAAGTCAAAGAGCGCTATTTAGAAGTGCGGGAGGTAGGGACTCATCAAGTGATTACCGTGATTGAGGTGTTATCACCTAAGAACAAGCGCAAAGGCGAAGGGCGAACTACTTATGAAAAGAAACGGCATCGGGTGCTGGGTAGTTCGTCTCACCTAGTTGAAATCGATTTACTCCGAGAAAATACGCCAATGCCCATGATTGGGGTAGAGGAAACAAGCGACTATCGCATTGTGCTGAGTCGAGCCACTACTCGTCCAATGGCAGACCTATATGAATTTCAATTGAGAGAGCTAATCCCCAGTTTCCCATTACCCCTCAAACCCGGAGATTCAGAATTAGCCGTTGATTTACAAGCCATTGTGCTAGGTGTTTACGATCGCGGTAGCTACCATGTCCGCATTGATTATCATCAGCCCGTCCCCCCGCCAAAACTTTCCGAAGCAGACCTGGTATGGGTTGATGATTTATTGGCTCCAATTCGAGGTGTGTGATAGCAGACTTTTTCCGCAAGCCCTACTGATCAAAATCACCTAATCTTGTTTGTTTTTGGATAGGGTGCGCCTGTCAATTCCCTAATCTTGAGCGGACTTAATTCTTCTACGTTACTTAAAACAATAGACGCCCCAGCTAAGAGCAGTGTTTCAGCATAGGTATCGCGGTGTGCTGTGGTTTGTTGGACGTGGGGAGGTAAAATTCCCACACCAATCCACCTTCGGAATGGTTGTTCTATCCGCGCTTTCTCTACCGTATACATATCAGCTACAGTATCACCTGCGTACACTACTGGAGGTAAATTGTCAATGTCAGTTTTTTCAGATGAGGATTCCAGAAGCCGAACAGTAGCAAAAAGCCCAGTGGGATTTGGTTTACCTGGTGCATCCTCCATAGCAACAAGGACTGGTGATTCTAAACCAAGGCGTTTTTCTAAAACGTAGGTAGCAGAGCCACGAGTCGCACCACTAAAAAATCCCCAAGGAATTTCTGCCTTTGTCAATTCCTCTAAGTAGTTGGAGCTTAATAATAAAGGTTCATCACAGATATAACCCGTCCAACGATCAGGATTTGTTCCTCGGTATCGCGATTGAAAAAAGCTGACAATGGCGTTATAGTCAAGTTGCAGTTGTTCGCGGGAACAGGAACGAGCTTCATAATAGCGATAGATAAATTCTTGCGACGCCTCCCAATCATTATTCCAGATCCCTTCAGATTTTAACTGGTCAATGTCTGCTTGTGTTGGGCGGTAAGACCCTTCCGTAAAATGCTCTACAGTATCTGCTAGCGCCCGTCGGTAAGACCCGCTAACATCGCGTACCACTCCATCAATATCAAAAACAGCGATCGCTCTTGGGGAAACTTGTTCAGTCATAGCGAAAAGCTAATTGCTAAAAAGCGAATTGCTAATTGGTTTACAGCCATTAACCATTATCCATTAACCATTCGCCATTCGCTAATTATTGCGTTAAAATAGTCAATCGCGTGCGTTAGTTAAGTATTGCCCGGAAATTCCCGGAGGTGCCATTGTCCAAATTTATTCTAAAGATACTGTGGTTAGACGAAAACGTTGCCTTAGCTGTCGATCAAGTCGTAGGTAAAGGCACAAGCCCTTTGACTAAGTACTTTTTCTGGCCCAGAAATGATGCCTGGGAAGAATTGAAAAAGGAACTAGAATCAAAACACTGGATTACAGAACTCGATCGGGTTGAATTGCTGAACAAAGCCACAGAAGTCATTAACTACTGGCAAGAAGAAGGCAGAAATCGACCGATGGCTGAAGCACAGTTGAAGTTTCCTGAAGTCGCATTTACAGGTAGCGCCTGATGTGAAAAAATAATAACTTTGCTGTTGTCAAGGCTCCCAAAGTTTGATAGTCTTATCCCTGCTGCCACTAGCAATCAGTTGAGCAACAGGGCTGACAGCAACGGCAGACACTGGGTCTGCAAAACCGGAGAGAGTGGCAATTTCTTTTATTGTCCTCACCCTCCACAACTTAATTGTTTTGTCTCGACTTCCACTCATCAGCATTTCGCCATCGGCACTGAAAGCCACAGCTACAACCGACCAGGAATGGTTTGAAAGAGTGCCAATGACTTGACCAGTGTTGACATTCCACAACTTAATAGTATTATCATCGCTACCAGTCGCCATAACTTGACCATCGGGACTGAAAGCAACTGTCAAAACTGCCCATGTATGACCTGAAAAGATCCTTGATAGGGTGTAACGTGGGTAGTTTTTAAATTCTTTTATATACCATAAACGCACATTTCTGTCAAGACTAGCACTAGCAAGAAACTGACCTTGGGGACTAAAAGCCACAGCACTAACCTGTAATTGATGTCCACACAATGTACATATCTCAACTCCCGTGTGAATATCCCAGATTTTGACAGTTTTATCCCAGCTACCACTAGCTAATACCTCCCCATCGGGACTGAAAGCAACTGATTTGACTGCGTGAGAATGACCCGAAAGAGTATAAATTTCCTCCTGTTTTTGGACATCCCACAATTTAACACTTTTATCATCGCTAGCGCTTGCCAAAATCTTTCCATCAAGACTAAAAGCTACAGATGTTACAGCGCGGGAGTGTCCCATAAGTGTACCGAGGACTTTTTTCGTCTTCAAATCCCACAAATTAATAGTCTTGTCATCATAGCCACTCGCTAAAGTATCTCCCAAACAGTTGATTGCAATTGAATTCACAGCACTCGATATTCCAGAATAATCAGTCAGAGTGTGTACACAACGCCAAGAAGAGATGGGGAGAGTATTGTCAAGACGCGATACACCACGTCTGGAAGTAGCCTGTGAGGGATAAATACCCATTACGGACATGACTTCATCAGCCGATTGGAAGCGCTGGTTAATATCTTTTTGCACAAGCTTGTTAAGAATTTTACTTAACCTTTCACTGACTCTAGTCGTAGTAAGATACTGTTGCCAAACCCAACAATCATTGGCAATATCAAACAAGTCAAAAGGAGAGATTTGAGTCAGCAAATAAATGCAAGTTACACCTAAGCTATAAAGGTCACTCGCAAATACAGGTTGTCCCTGAATTTGTTCCGGTGCAGCAAACTCTGGACTACTGCTAAAAACTGTGTCAAGGCGATCGCTTGCACTCACGATGGCGTTCCCAAAACCAACTAAAACAAAATCCACTTCTGTTGAAGACTGAAGAGAGGATCTGCTGATAATATTTTCTGGTCTAATATCACCGTGAATAAAATTACCAACGTGTATATATTGAAGAATTGGCAACAAATATTCTAAAATTTTCCATATTTGAGATTCCTCAAAAGCCCCCATCTTTTGCATTAAGTTAGCTAAATGAGCACCTTCAATATACTCTTCCACCAAATAAAAGTATTCCTTATTCTCAAAAAAGCTTAGTAGCTTGGGAACTTTTAGAGACTTACTCAACTCCTCAAGGAATTGTGCTTTTTGTACACAAATATCAATACTTTGATTTTGCCACCAAAATTGTCGAATAATACAAAGAATCGGAGGAGATTGACCTTCATCAACAGCCAAAAAGGTTTTACCTAATCCCCCTCGACTCATTTCTTTTAGTAAACGATATCGTTGGTTTAAGAGCAAGATTTTGCAATTGTGATGATGATTGTTTATCTTACGCAAAGGCGCAAAGGTACTAAGAATATTTTGCGTCTTAGCGACTTTGCGTGAGTTTTTTTCTAACCAACATTACCATCCAACGGAAAATCAACCACTGTATGTTGATTCCCATTTGAAGACGGAGCAGAGTCTGATTTTACCACAGGTTCTGATTGTGGGTGCATCGGTATTGTTGTTTCACCAGGTTTAACAGTTTGATTCCACAAGATCATGGATAGTAGCCCATCTACCAAACCATTAGTACTGCCATTTTGACCGCCTACTAAGACATCTGGAATCAGACGGACATTGCGATCGCCAATGATTTGCATTAACTGCATGGCTGTATAACCTTGCGATCCCAAAGCCTCTACACCAGATCGATACGCTTCTGCTTTTGCGATACCTGTAGCACGGATAGCTTCAGCTTCCGCAGTCGCTGTTAACCGTAGGGATTCTGCATCAGCCGTTGCTTTCAAACGGATAGCCTCCGCCTCACCGGTCATTTCCTTAATTTTGGCATTTGCCTTGAGTTCCGCAATCTTCACACCTTGTTCTGACTTCACCGTTTCTTGCTGAATATCAGCTTTCGCCTTAAGCTCTGCAATCTTCACACCTTGTTCTGACTTGACCATTTCTTGTTGAATATCAGCTAAAGCCGTTTCCCTCACAAGCTGTTGACGTTGCGTTTGTGCCAATTGCTGAACTTCAAAAGTTTTACGTTCTTCCTCCGCAATTTTACGGTCTGTCTGAGTCTGCATCAGAGATGCTGGAGGTAGAATATCACCTATCAAGGTGTCAATAGCCTGCACATCGTAAGCCCGTATAGCTGTTTTAATATAGTCAGCAGCTTCCGCTTGCCGTTCGCTACGAGCACTCAGGAAATCCAGAACAGTATAATCTTGAGCCGAGTTACGGAAATAGTTACCAATAGTAGGTTCCAAAACATGGTCTACTAAATTTTGCATTGAACCCACACGGGAAATCACTTTAGGAGCATCCAAAGCCCCCACATGAATAATTTGCGCCACTTCTAAATCAAAAGCAAACCCGTCTCTAGAACGCAAAGTTAGGGAAGCCAGTTTAGCATCATAACTATGACGTTCGGTACGACCCGACCAGTTCAACACTATGTTGGTCGTTGGTACTAATTCAATCTTCATAACACGAGTATTGATAGGGTGCTTACCTGGATATAATGGTTCAACCCATACCCCTTTATGTCCTGTATTGACTAAATTTCCATGAGTAAAGGATGCACCACTCACGTCTTCGTGTGCCATTCCGACGAAAGAAATCACCACGCCCACATAACCAATGGGAATTTCTGTCATGGGGACTTGTTCGACTTGGACAAACCAAGGGTTAAAGTTCCAAGAACCAGAAAGTAGAATCTGCTCTTGCAAACCTCGCCGTCCACCACCATCAATAAATTTTTGACCATTCTGAAAATTATCATGTCCCCCAATCATGGGACCTGCAATTTCACCAGGGGGAATTGGAATCCCGTCCAAAGTGGTCACAATACCAACTTTGTCGGATGCAACTGTGTACACCCGCAACTGTTCGGGACTCATACCGTGAGCGCTAGCATTTCCCGCCATAATGACTTTAAATAAAGCCGTGTTAATCCGGTAAGTCCCTGCTGTTAAAAAGCCCATTTGCCGACCTTTTTCCCCACCCTGAGTCAGGAATTTACGAGCATCTTGGAAATTGTCGCATTCTACAACCTTACCTAATATCCTTTCAGGAGAAATAGATGCACCATCGGCTGCAACAATCAAGGCGATTTCACTTTGAGGGACAACAATGACTGGTTCTTTACGAACAGAGTATTGCCATGCCCAATAACCCCAATGCCAACCAGGAGCAAGAGTATCAGCTTGCAAACCAGCCTCTCCATTGAGAGCAATCAAGCGTCCAGCTGGCAATCCGCGTCCAGAAATAGTAAATTTCTTGACAACAATACCAACTTCACGTTCGCCAATGACCACTAGTCCACCAAAGACGAGGGGGATGAATATGACAACACCACCAACAATCACAACAGGGAGAATTCCCCAGGGTGACATTGGTATTAGCTGGCTATTTTTAGTTGCGTTTGATACTTTAAAAACGGATGTTTTGTGTTGATCTACTTGAGTCGATGCTAGAGAAATATCTTCTGTAGTAGTTGTTTTTATAGGAGTAGCACTAGCAGAATGAATACTACCAGCTAGTGCTAAAGTTGCTACAGTGGATGCAGCGAAATGAAGTATCTTCTTGGGTTTCAATACGCCCAAGGAAGATTGGAACCTTTTCATAAGATATGCCCCTTTTGGGCAACTAATTATCTAAAGTAATACTTCCCTGGCGCTTTGATTAATTTCTTAAACTTATTGTCATTTTTACAAAAATTCATAAAAAAAATAAGGTGAGCATTGCCCACCTGCCTATGATGCACGAAATTTGATGATTTTTGTGGATTTTTATGTGGAAATTAAGCAAAGAAGAGGTCGTTATAAGTCTTGTTACCTGCTTCCGTCAAATCCCCTTTCAATGGTTCAAAAGCAAGACCAAATTGACCGGTGAGTGAATCAATCAGATTATCAGCAGCGTCCTTAATTCCCATTGATAAGACCAACGTATCTAACTTGGTAAGGAAATCGCCTGCACTAGTAACAGCTTTGTCAATAATCACAGACCAATTGCCATTACCGATAACGATGCTGTTACTGGTGAAGACCCAGTTACCATTCCCAATAACTGTATTGTTACTACCGAAATCCCAGTTACCATTCCCAATGGTTGTGTTGTTATTTCCGAAGTGCCAGTTACCATTACCAAGGGTTTTGTTGTCTTCAGTTGATTCCCAGTACCAGTTACCATTACCAACAGTCTTGTTTTCTTTGCTGTAGTCTAGATACCAGTTGCCATTACCAATGGTCGCGTTATCCTGCGTGGAATCCCAGAGCCAGTTAGCATTACCAACGGTTGCGTTAGTGTTTCCGTAGTTCCAGTTGGCATTACCAATAACTGCGTTGTTACTCCCAAAGTCCTGGTTGCCATATCCAATGGGGATTGCACCTTCTGGAGTATTGAAGACATTGTCAGTACCGGAGAAGGGCAACAAACCTTGAAGGACTGTGTACAACAGGTCAACAGGTGGATCGCCAGCCTGATTACCGCCAGCATTAAACAGGTCTTGAAAAGGGTTACCACCACCAGCAAGTTCGTCAACGGCGTTAACAGTGGTGTTGAAACTTGATATGTCATTTCTAAAGAGCGTCAACAAATCGGAGGGAGACTTGATAGGAGTATTGTTACCACTACTAAACAGTCTGTTACCCGCAGCAGAGTTGAGCGTTTTGGTAAAGTTTAACAGACCATCTTGTACTATTCTTAAGGTTTCAGAAGGTGATTGACTACCAGTTCCTTCACCGTTGAACAACGGCATATTGTTACCGAAAATGACGTTCATGATGTCGAAGGAGGGTCGCTCAGGTGCAGTGCCATCAACAGCACTCGTGTTCCCAGTGGGAACCATCGGATTGCCACCACTAAAACCTGGATTAGCAGTACCTGGTAATGTACCAATACTGGGCATTGAGGTGCCACTAGCAGCACCTGTTGATGGATTGTTACTACCAGTACTTGCATTTGCGTTGGTAGCACCAGTAAATGGGTTACTTGAAGAACTGCCAAACCCATTAGCACTGTAAACATCTGTTAAAAAACCCACCACGGAGTTTGGTAGGGGGAAATCTTCACCATAAACTGACTTCAAAAAGTCTAGGGCTGGTGCTTTAGTATCGCCAAGAGGGTTATTGCTATTAGCAAATGGGTTCTCTTGACTGGCGTTTTTTGCAGTGTCTGTCACAGGTACTCTGTTACGTACTTTTGTAATGACAGAGTCAACCATCTGCTCAACAGTAAACAAAACTACTGGCGCAAATCTACCTGGTGTATTCTCTTGACCGATAATCCACTGGTTGTTACCAACGACCGTATTGCCGAGACTGCCGTACGCCAAGCCACCACCGCCTGCGTAAGGATTATTGGCAGCACCTGCAAAGGAATTACCGCTAGTTTGAATACTCCAAGAGCTTGCACCAAGCAACGCATCGTTAGGAATTGAGGTGCTACCAGTGGTCATTGTAGAAGTGTCATTAGAACTTGCCATTAAAAATAATCCTCCTGGTTTGTTTTGAGACAGTAATCTCGTAAAATATGAGAGCTAAAAAGACTCAACCTGCTACATTACTTTATGCATTTGATTCACGCTCGCGATCAACTACTAGCCACGGGTGAGACACTAGCTTTTGAAATAGCATCAAGTTTTCGTTTCACCAAATTAACCTAGTATGCCGTGACCGATTTGGAACTATATAACGTTAGGTTACCAATAGTAGTAACTGAGGCTTTGCTCGTACTCTTCTCGAATGGTTTAAAAGTACTACTGTATATAGAAATGTTACTTCTAACACCTGCATTGCCTCTAGACACTATCACAGTAACCTAGTTTTAAACGTACAATACCCATAAATATTACAAAAAGTTATAGCATTAAATACTCCGTATTACCGTATTTAACTTGTGTTCAATGCCCCTACTGATTTAAAAGTTAAGCTATTTAAACGCTAACTACAATAAAGTTTTTTTTGATGGATTTATCAATTTTTTAGATTTTTTTGTTGTATTTTTTTAAAATTTTAAGAAAAGAAAAAGATGAGCTTAAAGTCTAGAAATCTACCAGTAAAAATATATCTTTGTCAAGAAATTTAATTTACCATAGCAGTCTTAATACTGCTTAGATAAGAATCTTTATAGGTTGGGCAAAACATGGAGTATCCCACAACATAATAGTATTATCATCACTGAGGCAACTGTCAAAACTGCCCATGCATGACCTGACTATCCACTAAACCAGTGGTACTGCTATTTTGACCGCCAACTAAAACGTCTGGAATGAGACATTGATTGCGATCGCCAATAATTTGCATTAACAAAATTGGTTTTTAAAGTTTTTTTACAGATTTTCTGAAAATCGCATAAACCGACGATGACTTGCACGTAGATATTATTTATGGATTTTAAAATCATCATTTTTTCATCTGTCTTTAGATAGATTTATTGTAGTTTTGACTTTCCTGGATTGAATTTTAATCATCACTTATGTCACGATAATTATGTGCTCAGACAAAAGAGGTTTACAAAAAAAGGTCGAGGGCAGAAAGGAAGATGTATCAATACAAACTGTAGTAGTAAATATAGAGCCCACTACTATAAAAAATTTGAGCAAAGCATAAAGTGCATTGAGATACGGCATCCTTAGTGTCAACCTCACGCTTCTGAGCGTGGGTGCTGTCAGAATGGCTGTCTTCTTCTGAATGAAACCTTTTGAGTCGAAAGCTGGATTTCCGTGTAATTTCTTGCACACTTTACCAGAGAACCAAAGGAAAAAATCAATGAGTAATTTTGGGTTTGAGTCTCAGAACTTTACTAATTGGAACACTATTGGTGATGCAACTATCCAAACCACTGCATTTGGTAGTGTTCCTACTGAAGGGAATTTTCAGGCTTTAATTACTACTGGTGGTAACACAGTTACTGATACCGCCATTGAAGCCTTTCTAGGGTTGAATGTTGCGGCTCTAGATAGCATTGGCAATGGTAATGCAACTGTAGGATCAGCGCTGAAGAGAGAAATTACAGTAGAAGCTGGGGATGTTTTGAGCTTCGACTTCAACTTCTTGACTAACGAATTCACTCCCACAAGTTTTAACGATTTTGCTTTTGCTTCCATTATCCCAAACACTTTATCTGAACTCGCTGATACGGGTAGCACTTTTGTCTTGTCGCCCACAATCTTCTCTGAAGAGACAGACTATAACACGTTTACACTCAAGTTCACCAATGCTGGAACCTATACAGTAGGTGTTGGAGTAGTGGACGTTGGAGATAGTATTGTTGATTCAGGTCTGCTGGTAGACAATTTTAAGATTGTTCCAGGGAACCAGGCAATTTTGGGCACAGACAATAGTGAATCCCTTTTTGGAGATGTTGGTGACGATACCATCTTCGGTCAAGGGGGGAATGACCAAATCTTTGGCAGCGAGGGAATAAACACTCTCTATGGTGGTGCTGGAGATGACATCATTAATGGTGGTTCTCAAGCTGACACTATTTATGGTGGAAGCGGTAATGATACTATCTTTGCATCTGAAGGCAATAATACTGTCTTTGGTGGTCTTGGTAATGACATTATTTATACTGGCTCTGGCAACGATAGAATTGTTGGTGGTTTTGGCAACGATACCATTTGGCTTGGTGGTGGTAATGATATCGTGGTCCTCGAACAAGGTAAGGGAACAGATACGATTAACAATTTCCAGTTAGGTCAAACTACCTTTGATATTTCTGGGAGCTCCAACACCCTGAGTATTGTTGATGGCACTCTTGGTGCTGAAATTTCTCAGCTTGGACAACTCTTAGCAGTTGTCAGTTCGACACAGGCTAGTACATTGATTGACAATAGCAGTATTGTCTTCGCGTAATGTCATCAATGGTGGTACTTGAATTGCAATTAAGTTACCCTCTGTTTTGATGGGGCAACTTCTCAAAGATTTAATAGCTAGTAACTAGAAAAGAATATTGGATTACCGTCTAGATTGGTGAATCCAATATTCTTTCATTTCAAGTGAGACTTGATGCGATCGCGTTAAAGCGCAACTACAAACCGAATTTATGCAAAGCTGTACTAAGCGATTGTGATATCACTACCAGACTGGTTACTATCATCAACTAAGCCTTGGAAGATATTACGATAAGACGATACGGTGTTGATGAATTGATCGAAGTAAACTTGAGCTTGTTCTGGTAAGTTATCATTAATACCAAGTCGGAGAAGATCCTCGAAGTTTGAAGTATTAACACTGTTCCAAACATCAGTCGTCAAAGTGCGATCGCTCAGCTCTTTGCCAGCATCAGCATATACTTCGTTCAAGAAATTGGTGACCTTTGTTAAATCATCGTCACCCTCGACGTTACCATATTCACTGATCAGGTCAGCAAATATTGATAAGTCGTCGGAATCGACATTCTTCAAGAACGATTCATAGTCAGTGGTGTAGTCAGCGTTTACCGATGCGGTAACTGGTGTTAAAACACTATAACTTGCGCTCGTTTGAGGAAATACGCTCTCACTAACCGTTTCAGCTGCAGGTATAGGTGTACTAGCAACAACTGTAGCAGAAGCATTGTCCGCACTAGTTGAGTTGGTATAGGAGTAAACAAGGTCATTAACTCCAGTGCTGATTCTACCTGCAACTACGTTAGCATCAACGTTACCATCATTTACTAGCGCGGTGACATCTTCAGTTAGATCGGCGCGAGTTGCGTCTATTTGGTTTGCCATAGGGTCACTGAAGTATCCACCCATACCAGGGTCAAATGGGTTGTACCCGCCAAAAGATGGGCTTTCTCCGCTACCTGTCTGAGTGACAACATTAGAGTCTGACTGGCTACCACCAGGTGGCTGATTAAACGGGTTAAGCCCACTAGTATCAATGCTAGTGTTAGGGTCAGGGGTTCCGCCACCAGGAGGAAACGCGTTGTAAATTGCTTGGTCAATGTTATATCTGATCTGATCGAAAGGTGACATTGGCGTATCGCCACCAGCAAATTGATTGCTACCGTCACCACCAGTAGATGTGTTATCAGTACCAGGTATGCTGTTTACAGCATCGCCTACACGACCTAAGGGAGATTGTGAGGGTATATTTTGAAGAATTTCTATTTCATCCATGAGGACAAGTACTCCTATTCTTTAGGTTCAAAATTGCAAAATGCATGAACATTAGACAGACAAAAATAAGTCTGCTTGTTTAAAAACTTCGTTTATTCTTCCTTTCCAATAATTCCTTAGTATAAATTTCCAAACACTCCTGATATTGCTGTTTATAACGACATAATCACGATTCGATTAATAGATGTGACTTCGCGACTTACTTAAACGTCTCAAATAAACTGTTAATAAATCTATCGTTCTGTATAAATTGTAAACATTTAAAAAAAAGAAACTATAAAGATTATTTTGATGTATTTGTCTAATTTTTAGATAACATCATTCTTTTTTTAATTTTGAAATCAATATAATAAAAGAATTACACCTTATACCAATTCAAAAAATGTTTGCAACACATCATGAATCTGTAGGGGCGTTGGCGGAGACTTCCCATAGGGTACGGCCGTTCGCCCTTACACAGATATCTGCCGCATTCTTTTTTTAATTTGGTATTAATATTCCAATACAGCTGGTGTTAAGCGGTTATTTAGGAACCCGGTTGCTTAAAGAAACCGGGTTTCTTATTTTCTCGTAACCATCAAGTTTTGTTTACACTGTAACTTCTACTTCCTTGATAGAAGATACAAAAGCAGCGTCCTGAGACCAACGACCCACGACTTTGCCCAATACAGACAATTCTTGAACTAGGCGGTCAAATCTTTCAGGAGTCAGAGACTGAGGTCCATCAGATAAAGCTTTAGCAGGATTGGGGTGAACTTCAATCATCAAAGAATCTGTACCAGCTGCTAAAGCCGCCAACGCCATAGTGGGAACGTAATCAGATTTACCAGTACCATGACTGGGGTCAATCATGATGGGTAGGTGAGTGAGCTGTCGCAACACTGGAATAACGGATAAATCTAAGGTATTGCGAACATATTTAGAATCAAAAGTTCTAATACCCCGTTCGCAGAGAATTACATTTGGATTTCCAGCTGCTAGGAGATATTCTGCCGCCATCAGCCATTCATCAATTGTGCAAGACATACCACGCTTGAGCAGTACAGGCTTATCTTGAGCACCTACCTTCTTCAACAAAGAGAAGTTTTGCATATTGCGAGCGCCAATTTGTATGACATCAGCAACACGAGACAGGGCTTTTAAATCAGCAGCATCCATCAGTTCTGTAATCACACCTAAACCAGTAGCTTCACGAGCTGCTGCTAACAAATCAAGAGCACTCTCACCATGTCCTTGAAACGCATAAGGTGAAGTGCGAGGTTTGAAAGCACCACCACGCAGAAACTTAGCTCCAGCAGCTTTCACACGCTTAGCTGTTTCTACAATCATGGCTTCATTTTCCACAGAGCAAGGTCCAGCAACCAGTACGACAGGCTGCTGCTCTCCGAAGGAGACAGGACCATTAGGAGTGGAAACAATAACCTCACTAGGTTCGCCATGACGAAATTCCCGGCTCACCCGCTTGAAAGGTTTCTCAACAGGTAGTACTTGCTCAATCCAAGGACTGCTATTTTGAATAACCAACGGGTCGATAGTAGCAGTATCGCCAATCATTCCCAGGACAATCTTATGCTTACCGACGCTTTTCTCTACAATCACACCCCAAGCTTCGCTCAATTCTTGACTGATGCGAGTAATTTCATCAGCAGGTGTACCATTTTTTACGATTACAATCATGAGTTTTTACCCTCCGTTGATTCATGTTGATAGCTAGTTGTTAATTGCTAACTGCTAATTGCTAATTGTTAATTGCTAATTGCTCTGAGCACTACTTAGCCATTAGCTATTAGCCATTAGCTATTAGCCATTAGCTATTAGCCATTAGCTATTAGCCATTAACCATTACTGTAAAAATTCCGCAAGCTGTTCTAACTTCTTCCAGGGTTCTCCGCTTTGTAAAACTTCTTTGACAAGAGAAACCCCTTTTCTGCAAGCATCTGTAATATCAGTCGCTCCATTAATCGCCTCACCTACATAAAGTGATAGTGCTGCATTTAAAGCGACAATATCTTGTTGTGCTTGCGTACCTTTTCCTTGTAGAACAGCTTTTAGAATTTCAGCGTTTTCCTGAACTTCTCCACCCCGTAATGCCTCAGTTGGGGCTTTCGTTAAACCAACTTCTTCAGGATCGAGTACGATTGGATGTACGGTTTGGTTTTCCAGTACAGCCAAATCATTTAAATCTGCCAATCCACCTTCATCTAACCTTTCCCGTCCGTATACGACGATCGCACGGCGAGTCCCCAACTCAGACAAAGCTTTGGCGATAGTTTCTACCAGTAGTGGGTCACACACTCCAATCACTTGTCCTGTTGGACGCATTGGATTGACTAAAGGACCGAGTAGGTTAAAAACAGTGCGTACTTTCAGAGTTTTCCTCATCGCAGCAACTGCTTTAAGTGCTGGGTGCCATCCCGGAGCAAATAAGAAGGTGACTCCAACCTCGTCAACTGCGGCTCGAACTTTTTCGGGGTCAGCGCTAAGATTTATACCTAACGCTTCCAAAACATCAGCAGAACCAGTCTTGCTAGACGCCGAACGATTGCCATGTTTTGCTACTTTCACTCCTGCTGCTGCTGCAACGAAGGCAACAGCGGTAGAGATATTAAACGTGGAAGCGCCATCTCCCCCAGTTCCACAGGTGTCAATGATGGGTGTGGGGTGTGGGGTGTGGGGTG
>JAWQFQ010000003.1:120252-120337 GCA_035967975.1 Scytonema sp. PMC 1070.18 | reverse complement strand
TGGGCTGTTGTTGTGTGGGTTGTTGCTGAGTGGGTTGTTGCTGAGTGGGCTGTTGTTGTGTGGGTGGTACTTCTGGTTCTGGGGA
>JAWQFQ010000003.1:115891-120152 GCA_035967975.1 Scytonema sp. PMC 1070.18 | reverse complement strand
TGGTGTGGGTGGTACTTCTGGTTCTATGGATGGTGTGGGTGGTACTTCTGGTTCTATGGATGGTGTGGGTGGTACTTCTGGTTCTGGGGATGGTGTGGGTGGGGACTGGTTGGGTGTTACTGGTGAAACTTGCGCGTGGTTTTGCGGGGATTGCGCCAGAGACATTTGCAAAGATGGTTTCAAAGCAATCACTAAGCCGCTGGCAACAACGAAACAAGCTTTAGGAAACAAAAATATCAGTTTGATAAGTAACTTTTGATTCATTGTTCACTCCTCGAATGTGCTATAAACTTGAAAGCTTGCAGCACGTTATAGGATATAGGATAGATTAGGTGTAAAATTTATGATAGACATCAAGCTTACGTTTCTTTCATTTGCAAAAAATTAAGCAAACTTTTACCCTTAGCATCCCACCAAGTTTACAAAAACATGCTTGTCATTCACAGCTTGATGAAGTGGAGCGTTAGCAAAGTGCATTCTTCGCAAGAATCTCAGTTTCTCACTTTCGCTCCTACTCCCTTCCTTTATATCTTGCACTTAGGCCAAAAACCGGGTTTCTTGCGAATCCTATCGCTTGAAAAGCTTAGTTTGTCCTTCAGAAACCCGGTTTTTTTGGTCTTGCTGAGAATGGTGCAAGATGTGATGTAGAAAATTTTTATCAAAGCTAATTTATTTTTCTTAATAAGAAATGAAGCAAAATATTACACAATCATTATGTTTTAATAATTAATTAATTAAAATAATTATTATTAATTTCCTTTAAATTTTCCGTTTTCCCAATTTCCACTTTGGCTCTGACCATTTTTAAAGAAAAAGGTGCCTTGACCGTGAAATTTGCCTTCTTTAAATTCCCCTTCATATTGCTGACCATCATTGAAAATGATTTTTCCTCTGCCATAAAATTGATTTCTACTATCAAATCTACCTATATAGCGAGTCCCACTATTGAACTGTAAGATGCCACAACCAACAAATCTTCCCTGAATAAGTTCACCATAGTAATATTGATTAGAAAAAGCTACAAATCCTCTGCCTGTTGATTGATTTTTTGGAAGATCGAAATATCTATTATTGTTCTTGTCTACCCAGTCGGGTAGTCGATTTGGTAGAGGCGGTACAGACGTTTCTGGACAAGGCTGTTCTGGATTAATTTCGAGGTTTTCCTGATTGGGTGGGAGTTCTGATAAATTAGGTGACTCAGATATAGCTGGTTCTGAATTAGATGGAACGCGTGTTGACTCAGACTTGTTTTGTTCGATATCTGTTGTCGGTTGTCTCCAAAAAATCATAAATAGCATTCCTACTCCCAGTAGCACGCCTACCCCAACGGCAGCACTAATTAAAATTTTCTGGAGATTTCCCAATTTTTGTACTATTTGGGTTGGTAATGATAGCGATCGCAATGACGATGGGGATATTAACGTTGATGGTGCTGGTGGTGTTAGCGCTTGTAATGCCTCGGTTGCTGTTTGATAACGTTCATTAAAGTTGTAATGCACCATTTTATCTAACACATCTGCCAGTTTAGAGCTAACCGAGGCTTTATCTCGCCAAATGACCTCAAAAGTTTTAGAGTTTCTTGGCAGATTCTGAGGTCTAATTCCAGTTAATGCATAAATTCCCAGCATTCCTACTGCATACACATCACTGCTTAACTTAGGATACCCATTCATTTGTTCAGTGGGCATATAGCCAGAAGTACCAATAATAACAGAGGCAATTGTTTGCCCATGAGAATTGGCTCCCAATACATTTATTTGCTTGACAGCACCAAAGTCTATCAATACTATTTTGCCATCGGCATGACGACGCATTAAGTTTTGAGCTTTAATATCACGGTGAATGATATTTTGATTGTGGACAAATGCAAGCACCTCTAAAATTTCCCGTAAAAGCTGCACTACCTCAGCTTCAGTCCATTTCTTTCCAGGCAAAATTTCCTGACCCAAATCATGTCCATCTATAAATTCCTGGACTAGATAAAATTCACCATTTTCTTCAAAGTGGGCGAAAAGCCGAGGAATTTGCTTGCATTCATTACCTAGGTGGTATAATACTTTTGCTTCAATGTCAAATAATCGGCTAGCAACTTCTAAATCTTTCGGATTTTGGTATTGTTTCTTGAGATTTTTGACAACACATCGAGGATAGCCTGGTAAGTCTAAATCTTCAGCTAAATAAGTAACTCCGAAGCTACCGCCTCCTAAAAGTCTGACAATTTTGTAGCGGTTGCGGAGAACATGACCGACGACCATAAAATTTAAGCAGCTAAAATAGTCATTATCTTAAATTTTGCCATATTTGCATCTGGAGTATATGTAGTATAGTTATATATATTTTTTGCGTGGGCGTATTTCTAGATTTTTCGTTACACGTAGCAATCTTCGGCAGATTTGTAAAACTTGTAAACCCCACAAACCCAGTATCTACTCTGCGGGAAGCCGCCCTTTGGGCGACTATGAGATATCGGGTTTCTCTCCTTTGGTTTTTTCTCACCAACTTACTTAGCTTCACATCTCGCACCAGCATCAAAAACCGGGTAGGCGTGCAAATCATATCGTCACCAAAAGCTCAATATATCGTTCACCAAACCTGGTTTTTTGCAGAAAGTTGACAATGGGACAAGATATCAGCAGCCATCCTTTAGTGAGTTGTACTAAGTTCGACTTTTGGCTAGTTCTGATTCTGAAGCAGTACCTTTAGCCTTAATGTTAGGAGAGAATTTTTTAGTTATGGAATTAGAAAGCAAAGAAACTTTTTTAACACCTATAGGAGACGTTGGCGGTACTGCCGGATTTGGTGACGTTACCCCAGCATCTGATGCGAATACTGCGGCGCGAAAAGCCTATAAGTACCTTAACGACTCATTGTTAATCAACAAGTTGACAGAAAGAGTGTATGAATTATTACTTCGAGACTTACAGTATCAGCGTGAGAGGATAAGTAACTATGGTATCTGGAGGTGACTGTCATGGCTTCTAATGGTAATAGCAGTATTGCTCATGAACTCAACTATGTCACTAGTAATCGTTTTTATGTTGAGATAGACAGCGCTATTGCTGCATCTTTCACTGAATGTACCGGATTAAGTATTCAAATTAAGAAAAATGTTTTTCACGAAGGCGGCGTTAACGACCAGCAACGTGTTTTTTTAGGTCAGGCAGAGTTTGGAGATGTTACTCTCAAACGTGGAGTAACAGATCATCCAGGTTTTTGGAACTGGATAAATCAAATCTTTAGTGAGAGTAGTGCCACATCTCGACGCAATGTCAATATTCTTGTCTTCAATCAAGCTGGTGAAACAATGATGAGTTGGACTTTGATTGGTGCAATTCCAGTAGCATGGAAAACACCAACACTACAAGCTGATGGAAATGCAGTAGGTATTGAAGAATTAACGTTGGCTTACGAAGGTTTAAAAGTCGGAAAAGATAAAGGAGGCGGTAATACGACCACAAGGATAGCGTCGGGATTCTTTCAATCTAATTAATTTGCTGTTTTCTTATCCTAGCTATGCAAATCATTCAAAATTTACAGGGAATAAAAGTTCAGCCCCTTGGGACAAAAGAATCTCTATATAAACCTCACAGACTCTCATGGAAAAGTGAGGATAATCTTTTGCATAAGCAAATTAGTCTGAAGGGTAAGACAGCAAGCCAATCACCATTAGTTAATGAATCTCAATTTTTTCTGACTAAAAGACATCATCCATTGGCAGCTACAGAACCAGCCATAGGATGGGATACCTGGGATACTACTAGTATAGATAGAGTTACTGAAAACCCATCGATTGCTTCAAAAGCTTCTAATACTTCGGATGCTTCTAGTCAAACACTAAAAAGTAACAAGCCAGAAATTTTATCAGGGCCTGGTATTACTAATACTACTAATACGAAAAATAATCAAGAAAATTCAAACTCTAAAAAAAGCAAAAAATCTAAATCTAAATCTAAATCCCCAATACAATTTCAACCTGCTAAATCTCCAGTACAAACTCAATTTACTCCAAAAAATAAAAAATCCAGGCAATTAAAAACTAACAATATAGTTGAGTCAGTTAATGACTCCAGTATCTCAACTAGTCAAATTTTACAGCAACAAAACATTGAGTCTTTTGATTCCTTTCCAGCACCTTCAGTACCCGAGGGTCAAAGCACCTTACTAAACCAGTCGCAAGAAACTTTAAATAAGCAATTTCTACCAACTTCTAGTACTAAGGTTTCTCCATCCACTGTTTGTTCAACCGAAACCACGCAACTTC
>JAWQFQ010000003.1:96968-115791 GCA_035967975.1 Scytonema sp. PMC 1070.18 | reverse complement strand
CTGAAGTTTCCCAACCAACAACTTCACCAATCGAAACCACCCAAGTTCTACCAACTTCTAGCACTAAGGTTTCTCCATCCACTGTTTGTTCAACCGAAACCACACAACTTCCATCAACACCTACGACTGAAAAATCTACTGTTTTCCATGAAGTTGTTGAGAATGAACAACAATCAATCGCAAACATTACCTCTATTGTCACAAATACTCAATTATCAACAAAAATTAATCCTTCAGATAACTTAGAAAGCTTAGATTCTTTAAAAAACCAGGATAGTTCCTTACTCAGTCAATCAGTATCCCAAGGTTTTGCTACTGGTGGTTATGTAACAAATACCTACGTCGAGAATAATCAGCAGATCGCACCCTCTGATACTGTACCTGCGATGCTGACACCTGGAGAATTTGTTATTAATGCTAGGGATGCACAGCAAAATCTCAATTTATTAAAGCACATAAATAGTGGTGGTAAAGCAAACGACGCCATCCTTCCAAATCTAGACACATCTACTCCCAAGGAACAACAGGAAACCACTTCTGTTGAATCTCCGACTAAAGTCGATTCTTTAGAACCAACTTCATTACAATTAAAAAACTATAGTAATATTTCATCTCAAGCCTCTAATTCTCTGATTTCTCCGTCTTTAAGATTAGATATCGAAAACCAAAGAAGTTCAATTCTTAGTTCTTCAGATTTTAAGAATCTTAACAATAAAACAACTGATGCAAGTAATCCTTCAATTCATTATTCATCACCTTCTTTAATTTTCCGCAAAAAAAATCCCTCTATGTCTACTAACACACCTTCTCAATGGTCAAATGTTGAAGATTTACTGAATATAGGTGCTGATGGATTCACAGTTTTTAACTCTGATGGCGTGGAGTCTAATCATCAAAATTATGAATTTTCTCCTCCTAATTCCTCTCAGATTTCTAGATTGTCATCGGAAAATACAAAAGTCTTGACTAAAACCTATTATCAACCTAAAGGATTTGCTGATGGAGGAGAAGTCTCTCAAGCTGATACCAATACAATCAAACAACCAATAAGCGAGACTATAGAAAGACAATCTTCTTCTTTAGAAAATGAAGATAATGATGCAGACCTTGAAGTTCTTGCTCGTGAAATTTATAGCAGATTGAGACAGAGGCTGGAAATCGAACGAGAACGTTATGGCGTTTATTCAGGTCGATTACCTTGGTAAAATTAATTTTTGAATTTAAGGAGAAATACATATATGCCAGGTCCGTCAGTTGTTCCTCCCCAAAAACGTCAATCAAATCTAGAAAAAGCCCAACTTATAGCTTATAACGGTGAAGCAAAAGATATTAAATTTTTGTTTAATCCTACAGAAATTAGTTTTTCTCGGACTGTTCATTGGGAAAAGCATCAAGGTAATAGAGGAACTACGTTACTCCCTAAAATTAATTTTTCTGGTGTTGATCCTTACAAATTTACATTGAAACAATTGATATTTGATACCTATGAGACTAAAAAATCAGTCATGGAATATATCAATCTTATTAAGAAAGGTGTAGAAACTGTAGATGGAAAACCTGATACACGTCCACCTGTTTATATCTTTACATGGAGTCAAGAGTATTTTTATTGTGTAATGAATAGTTTAACTTACACTTTAACTATGTTTCTCTCTGATGGTACACCTGTCAGAGCGACAGTAGATATCTCCTTAGAAGAAGTTGACCCCAAAAATCTTCCTGGAACAAAAGCATCTGCATCTCAAGGTGAAAATCGTCAGGCAGATCCCAAATTAAATGGCTGAGATAGCAATCCTATTGTGAAAAAACGTCCCAGAAACCCGGTATCTGGGAGATACCGGGTTTCTTGATTTCACGAATAATTTAAGACGGCTGGATAACAATACTTTATTTTTTAGTTTCTGCATATGCCTAACACAAGTCTTTATTTATGCAAACCCAAAATTCAATTTTCTAGTGGAGGACAAAATTGGCAAAGTGCTTCGTCTGAATTAGAAAAAGATTTGTTGCAAATTACCATAGAAGAAAGTCTTCATTTGCCAGCTATGTTTACACTGGTAATACGTAATAGCTATTTTCCTGCAAAAGATAACTCTGAAAATCAACCTTGGCATCATGAGAAGCTATTTGAAGTTGGTAAAAAAATAAAGTTGGGTTTTATTTCGAGTACTACTCTAGACCAAAATTTTGATGATGAACTCAAGGAAGAAGAAATAATTGAAGGTGAAATTACGGCAATAGAGGTTCACTTTAATGATAGGTCTGAAGCTCCAATTGTTGTTCGCGGTTATGATATTTCTCATCGTCTTTATAGAGGTCGTCACAATCGTTCCTTTTTGAATGTAACTGATAGTGATATAGTCCGGAAAATTGCTTCAGAAACAGGTATAAAACTAGGTAAAATAGACCCTAGTGGTGAACCTCATGAGTATGTCTTTCAAGAAAATCAAACTAACATGGAGTTTTTACGCGAAAGGGCTGCTCGTATTGGTTTTGAACTCTTTATCCAGGGTGATAAAATAAATTTTTGTAAGCCAGAGAGCCAGGAATCTCCTTTGTTATTAAAATGGCTTATTGATATCAGTAGCTTCAGTACTCGCATCACCAGTGCAGAGCAGGTGAAGGAGGTAGAAGTACGTTATTGGGACTACACTAAGAAAAAATTAAGAACAGCAAAGGCTAAGAAAGAAAAGGTCATCACTGATACAGGTAACGGGGCGGGAAGCAGTACTAGTACTAAATTTAATAATGCTCAGTCTCCCGTTATGACTGTGGTGGATAAACCCACATTCAGTGATAAACAAGCAGAGGTTATGGCTCAGGCTTTGTGTGATGAACTAGGAGGTGAGTTTGTATACGCTGATGCTAAAGGTGAAGGTAATCCCCAAATTCGACCTGGACGGGTTGTGACTCTTGAGAAAATGGGCGATCGCTTTACGGGCAAATACTACATCACAGAAACACGCCACCATTTCAGTCAAAGAACATATACAACTGAATTCAGCGTGCGGGGTTTACGTGGTGGTAGTTTATTCACAACTCTATCCCCACAAGTACACCTAAAACCAGGCCAAACCTTTTTAGTGGGAGTTGTGACAGATAATAAAGACCCAAAGGGATTAGGACGCGTGAAAGTGCAGTTCCCTACCCTTACAGAAGAGCATACAAGTAATTGGGCAAGAGTGGTAGCCCCAGGAGCAGGAAAAAACCGAGGCTTTGATTGTTTACCAGAGGTACGCGATGAAGTACTGGTAGGTTTTGAGCATGGTGATATACACCGCCCTTATATCATTGGCGGCGTATGGAATGGAGAGGACGAACCACCAGAAAGTGCAAATGATGCGATCGACCAGCAAGGAGATGTTAAAAAAGTCAGATTACGCACATTTAAAACTCGTACCGGACATACCCTACAGTTTGTTGAAAAGGATAAAGGTGGGAGTAAAACTGGTATTCGGATAGAAACTGTTTATGGTCATAAAATTTACCTAAATGACAGTGAAAAAAGCATAGAAATTCAAACCAAAGGTGGTCATTCTATTAAGATGGATGACATGAGTAAATCGATTTCCATTGAATCAACGGGTAATATGTCATTAAATGCGAAGGCAAACATAGATATTGAAGCTAAAGGGATAATAACCATGAATGGTAAATTAATACGTCTCAACTAAAAGGGATTACGAGTGTTAGAAACCCGGTATCTCTCAGATACCGGGTTTCTTTCCCCCTCACGAATGATGCGCGGATTACTATACATACTTATGGGAGGCTTTTATGAGTAAAGCAGCAGCAAGATTGACCGACTCCGTAGCACACCCTTTACCACCAGTTTTAACAGGAGGACCAGGTAGCCTCAATGTCTTGATTGGGTCTTTACCAGCATGGAGGGGTATACCAGCAGGTGCGGTAGCAGGATTACAAGCTCAAAAAAAAGCTGCTGATATAGCCATCAAATCTGTTGAAGCAGCCTCGAAGGCAGCAGCTGGTACACCAGCCGCACCTGGGGCTATAGCTACTGAACAAAATACAAAAATATCCTTATCATCAAGTATGAGCAGCTCTATTATGTCAAGTGCTGGTGGTGCAGATATTCATAATTGCACTACACCTCTACCTATACCTCCCCATGGTCCCGGTGTTGTCATTGATGGTAGTAAAACTGTTCTGATTAACGGCTTACCTGCATGTCGTATGGGTGACACAATTTTGGAAGCACTTGGACCTAGTAATAAAATTACAGGTGGTTGTCAGTCTGTTTTGATTGGCGGCTAGAGCATCGGTACAGTATTCAATCGTTGAGGTTCAAAAACACGGTTTCTTTCGCCCTTAAAGACTGATTTTTCGTTGAGCCAACGTAAAAGTTACCGGGTTTTTCTCCCCCACACCCTACACCCTACACCCCCATCTTTCATAACCTCGACTTTTGGCGAATATGTTTAAGCCCTTGTATGCGGATATTTTTTAAGTTATACGCCAAATAAAAGCGAGGACTGTCTTCATGCCAGATGCAGTTTACGGTCAGCCACGACCATATTTAGGGACAGGTTGGGCTTTTCCACTCAGTATGAATTTGCAGGGAGGGTTACAGTTAAGCTCTGAAGAGCAAAAAGTTAAAGAATCCATTTGGATTATCCTCCGTACGGGAGTGGGTGAGCGGGTTTATCGACCAAATTTTGGTTCCCGCTTGTCGGAACTGGCATTTGCACCTTTAAATAGCAATACCCTCATCCGGATTCGCATTTATGTTTTAGAAGCTTTAGAGGTTTGGGAACCGCGTATTAAGGTGGATGAAGTTTTGACTGAACCTGATCCCGTACGTGGGAAAGTAAACATTCTCATCAAATATCGCCTCAAAGACTATCCTGATATTCACAGCTTTGTTTATCCTTTCTATTTGCTTTCACCAGGTGAGTAATTGTGGAATTTGACTTTTTACCGAAATTACCCTCTTCCAACTTGGACGATCGCTCGTTTGATGATTTGGTAGAAGAATGCATTGCGCGTATTCCTCGTTATTGTCCGGAATGGACAGACCACAATCTCAGTGACCCAGGAATTACACTCATTGAGTTATTTTCTTGGTTAACTGACCAAATGTTGCTCAGATTCAACCAAGTCCCGCGTAAAAATTATATTGCTTTTTTAGAATTACTGGGTATTCGCCTCCAGCCTCCAGCCCCAGCACGAACAGAATTAACCTTTTATTTAACCTCCGATTTACCTGAAGCCTACACCATCCCCAGGGGCATAGAAGTCTCAACTGTGCGGACAGAAACAACAGAAGCGATTACTTTTAGCACAGATTCTCCTTTAATCATTGGTAAGCCTCTTTTACAACACTTTTTAACGACTCAAACTGTTGAAGAAATTCCTCAATCTTTCCGCGTCCGACTCACAAATCAATGGACTCGTCAACCTGACGGTTATTGGGAAGGTAGCGAACAAGCTGTCTTTGAAGAGCAACCGGAAGCTGGTAACTGTTTTTACCTAGTCATTCATTCTGATGACCCTCTAGATGGTAATGTCCTGGCCATAAATTTTACCGGACCTGCTGCTACACCTACTGGTATTGATCCCAATCAACCACCACGTTCTTGGGAAGCGTGGGATGGGGAACAATGGCAACCAGTATTATTGAAAGAAGCAGATGATATGACAAGGGGCTTCAGTTTTTATGAAATGGCACAACAGGGGCGCAATCCCGAACAAGGAACAGATGTCGTCCTACATTTACCTCCGACTTGGCCTATGACCAACTTTGCCACTTACCGGGGTCGTTGGCTGCGTTGTGTCTTGACCACTCTATCTGGAAATGAATCAGGTTACAATCGTTCACCACGGATTACTGGTATAGGTGTGCAAGCAATTGGTGGTGCAGTCCGCGCCAGTCAAAGCACATTGATTCAAGATGAACGCTTGGGAATTAGTAATGGAAAGCCCGGTCAAGTCTATCAGCTACAATCAGCACCGATTCTCGAACGACGAGAAGATGAAGAGTACATCATTGTCACTCCCCCAGGAGGCTTACCTCAAAGATGGGTTGAGGTGCGAGATTTTGCAGATTCTGGTCCCCTAGACAGACATTACACCATTGATTCCATCACAGGTACAATTCAGTTCGGACCATTGATTCGCGAACCCGGTCAAATTAAACGACAAACGCAGATTCGTTCCCAAATCCAGCAATCAAGACAGCAACTCAGTTCAGAAGATACATCAGTTCAAGTGATTGATATTGATACTCTTGAACACCAATATGGAGCAATTCCTCCTCGCGGTTCAGAGATTAGAATGATTGCTTATCGGACAGGAGGGGGCAAACAGGGTAATGTTCAAAGTGGCACACTTCAATTTTTGAAATCCGCTGTTCCTTTTGTTGGCAGAGTTATTAACCATAAAGCAGCCATGAATGGTGCTGATGGTGAATCTCTTGAGCAGGCTGTAATGAGAGCACCACGAATCCTCCGTACCCGCGATCGCGCCGTCACGGCTGAAGATTTTGAGGTTTTGACAATTGCTGGTGGAAGAGGTGCGATCGCTCGAGTTCGCTGTTTACCAATGACAGCTAACAGTCAAGCAGGGACAATAAGTTTACTGCTTGTACCTCAAGCAAATACAGAGTTAATTGCTCAAGGAGAGGGTATAGCACCAGAACAGTTTACCCTCAGCCCTGTACTGCGAGAGCAAGTGTTGCAATACTTAGATGAAAGGAAGTTATTAGGAGTACAAGTGCAACTGCAAGAACCGGAGTATATTGGTGTTTCCGTGCAGAGCCAAATTTCTCTAGAACCAGCCTATGACAACACTTTTGCACGAGAGGAGATTCTTCACAACATTCGGACTAGCTTGTATAAATATTTAAATCCCTTAACAGGAGGGACAGACGGGAAAGGTTGGCCATTTGGAAGACCCATTTATCAATCAGATATTGTGGCGTTACTGCAGCAAATTCAAGGAGTGCGTTATTTAGGAGCCGTTTTACTATTTCCCGTACGCAAGCAAGGAGGAGTTTGGAGGCGACAATCCGCTCCAGAAGCGCTGATTGACCCAGGTTCCAACGGTTTAGTGTGTTCTTGGGTTGATAACAATCTGCGATCAAGTCATGCCATTGATATCATAAATCGCTAAGGGAAAATACTTATGGTTCAAAGCCGTTCTAGTCCAGCTGTACGCATTATATTAACACCAACGAAAATTCCAGAAGCTTTACCTGTGTCTGAATTAACATTCGCCGGGTCAGAAAGCATGGATGTGGCTGGGACTAATTTGCTCCTGCATCCAGGGGAACCAAGCGAAATGATTGTGCAAGTGCAAAACTTGGAACAGCATCCTTTGCGGCTAAATTTAACAGTTGAAGGTGATTTTCCCAGAGAATGGTGCCAGATTGGTACAGAGGGTCGTGAGATTGCGCCTGACTCTAAAATGGATGCTGTGCTTCGTTTTCAAATTCCTATTACGTTTTTTGAAGAGCAACAGGCGATCGCTCCAGGAAAAAGAGATCAACTCATTCTTAACTTTCTATGTAAAGTTTCTATCTATATTGACCAAGGTACTAACCAAGAACAAATTCAGCTTGAAGAGTTTGGAATATACATTCGCCCCTACAGTAAATACATGGAGTTTTTGCCGATTTTATATCGGGAAGTAGACTATATTGGTCGCTTCATGAAGATTTTTGAGATGGCTTTTCAACCAGTCATTGATAGTTTTAATGTTATGTGGGCAAGCTTAGACCCATTGACAGCACCAAGAGCACTACTACCATTCTTATCCCATTGGGTTGCATGGCCCATAGATTCAGTTTGGAATCTTCACCAACAGCGCCGTTTAATTCGTCGTGCCGTAGAACTGTATCGTTGGCGCGGAACTCGTAAAGGTATGCGTCTTTACTTGCATTTGTATACAGGGTTACCTTTAGACGAGCATTTACCTGACGAAGCTGATAAACATATTAGCATTACAGAACCTTTTGGTCAAAGTTTTGTACTAGGAGAAGCCCAACTAGGAACAGCCACCTTAGCAGGTGGACGACCATTTCACTTTGTAGTGCGATTGCGTCTAGACCGCCCCAATAGTATACACGAAGAACTTGTCCGACAAATCATAGAACAGGAAAAACCTGCTTATTGTACTTATGAATTATTAATAGAAAATCCCATCAACTCATAAAAATTAAAATCCTATGACACATCCTTTCCCACCCCCACCCATTCAACCCTTTGAACGCCTTAAAGCCTCAGACGGTTTATTAATAGATGCTAAACGTTGGAGCAAAGCCCATGATTACCATCGTCTGCGGCAAAATGTTCATTATCAATGTTTAAACCAACCAGGAATTGCGTGTGGTTTAGGCGTCAGAGTTATTCCTGCTCCCCATCAAGCAGAAGCGAGATACCGCGATGGACGATGGGTACAAATTCAGCCCGGTATTGCCATTGATGTAGCTGGAAATCTCATTGTTGTGTCGAAATCCTATGATTTTCCAGTAGATTTAGAAGTCGCAAAGACTGACCCGATTATGGTTTACTTAATAGTAAGTTATGTAGATCCGGACGAATTAAGAAGTGGACAGCAAAGAGATATTGTTCAAGAAACCTATCGATTTGACCAAAAAAATTCTACACCAGAAAGTTTTGAAATAGAACTTTGTCGCATACTTCTACAACCAGGACAAAATACAATTACTCCGCCTGCAGATGTCTTCTTTCCAGGTTATAACAATATTGATTTATCCTACCGCCGTCCCGCACAAGCACGCCCCCAAGCCATTGTCAAAATGGCACAGGTCAACCATAGCGATCCTGAATGCGCTCGTAATTTTTTTAATTTATCTTACTTAATACAATCTCTCGAACCACTATATCCATTTTTGCGTGGAGGTGATGAGGTTGGTCAAGCAACTTTAGAAGAAAAAATTCAAGATTATGACCTCCTATATTTAACTGGAAAACAGGCATTAACCTTAAATAGTCGTGAATTTGAATTTTTAAAAAATTATCTCAATTTAGGTGGAGTGCTGTTAGTTGATGCACCTAGTGACGCTACACAACTGATTGAAAGCACTAAAGCCTTAGCACAACAATTGGAAAGCCCCTTGAAACCCCTTGAAGAATCGCGACGACATCCTTTAAGAACACGACCTTTCTTATTTGCTGCTTTGCCAATAATCAACCAACAAACAGTTCGAGTTTTAATCGGGGGAGGAATTATTTTAACAATAGGAGACTTAGCAGCCGCTTGGGGTTTAGATCGAGAGTTGAGTTTACCTAGACTTGTGATTCGCACTGCTCAAGAATTAGGGGTTAATATTCTTTACTATGCTTGGAAACGAAGACAGTTAATAGGTTTACAGCAAGAAGATTCTTCCGCACAGTGGTAAAGGTTCTTTAATTCATCAGTCCATTTGCCACAGGAGAAAATGATGAATACAACAACAATCGCTCCCAATTGGTATGACGCAAACCAGCACTACTTATTAGCATCTCTTGCCGTGGTGCGTGGTGCTATTGAGAAACACACTCTCAACTTGCAAAATCAATCTGAAATTCAAGAACAAGAGTACACACGACAGCAAGATTTACAGGAAGCTGCAGCAGCAATGCCAGCACCATCAGCATTAGATAAAGTGTGCAGAATTTTTGGTCTGTCCAACTTTGAACGCGATATACTGTTGATGTGTGCAAACATGGAGTTTAGTGGCGATTTTGGTGGGTTGTGTATCGCAGCACAAGGAGACACACAGCAAGCTTATCCGACATTTAGTTTAGCCCTGGCAGCATTACCTGATGCCCATTGGGATGCGATCGCCCCTCATGCTCCGTTACGTTATTGGCGATTGCTTGAGATAGGAGAGGGTCGAGCGCTGACTCTTTGTCCCCTCAGAATTGATGAAAGAATTTTACATTATCTTGTGGGTACAGAGTATCTCGATGAACGGTTAGTCGGTATGATTGAATCTTTACCGGACATTGAGGATTTAGTGCCATCTCACCAAAAGCTAGCAGACCAAGTCACACTTGTGTGGTCAAACACACCTAAGAAAGGGATGTTACCTGTGGTACAGCTATGTGGTGTTGAACCTATAACTAAGCGTGCGATCGCAGCAAACGTCTGTAAAAGACTAGGTATGAGCTTAAGTATAATGCCCGCTCATCTCATACCACCCATACCTAGCGAGATGGAAACTCTAATGAGGTTGTGGGAGCGGGAGGCAATTATAAGTCAAAGTGCCTTACTACTAGACTATGACAAAATTGACACGACAGATACAGCCCGTGCTAATGCTATTGGGCGTTTCATCGAGCGAGTCAATAGTTTTTTGTTTGTTGCTAGTCGGGAACGGATGCACCTATCGCAACGCCCAATGGTGAGTTTTGATGTTCATAAACCCACTACCGAAGAGCAAAACCTGCTTTGGCAAAGCACTTTGGTTGAATACGCACCCAAATTGAACGGACAACTCCACAGACTAGTCGCTCAGTTCAACCTCAGCCCCGCAACTATTCGGGCTGCGTATGTTGAAGCCGCAGGAAACTTAAGTCAGGGACAGGAACAAGATTGGAGCAATATTTTGTGGGATGCTTGTCGAATGCAAGCACGACCAAGATTGGATGAATTAGCTCAGCGTATTACTCCCACAGTCAATTGGCAAGACTTGGTGTTACCAACCGCACAAGAACAAATGCTGCATGAAATTGCAGCCCATGTGCGTCAAAGAGCCACTGTGTATCAAGCTTGGGGTTTTGCTGCCAAAAATACCCGTGGACTGGGAATCAGCGCCTTATTTGCAGGTGCAAGCGGTACGGGAAAGACATTAGCAGCGGAGGTGCTAGCCCATGAGTTACGTCTTGATGTTTACCGTATTGACTTATCATCAGTAGTCAGTAAATACATTGGTGAAACCGAGAAAAATCTGCGGTTAGTATTCGATGCGGCGGAAGAAGGCGGTGTCATATTGCTATTTGACGAAGCTGATGCTTTATTTGGCAAGCGTAGTGAAGTCAAAGATAGCCATGACCGCTACGCTAATGTTGAGGTTAGTTACCTGTTGCAACGGATGGAATGTTACCCAGGCTTGGCAATTCTAACAACCAACCTGAAGAGTTCGATAGATACAGCTTTTCAACGACGGATTCGTTTTGTCGTTCAGTTTCCCTTTCCAGATAATGCCCAACGCACAGAAATTTGGCGACGTATTTTTCCACCCAATACCCCAACGGTTGGTTTAGATGCTGCTAAGTTAGCACAGCTCAGTGTTTCTGGTGGTAATATTCGCAACATTGCTTTAAATGCAGCATTTCTAGCTGCCGATGCTGACGAACCGGTGCAGATGAAACACATATTGCGTGCGGCTCGTACGGAGTATACTAAGCTGGAAAAATCGTTAACAGAAACAGAAATTGGGGGATGGGTTTGATAGTCATATTTGTTTACTCATATCTCGTTTACCGTGCAAAGTTTGGTTGGTCGAGTACTAGGTGCAAGATATCAGTTTACTTAGATCAGCAATATTGAATGTATAACCTTTTTACTCCCCGCAAACCGCATTCCCTCTAATTTAGCTTAATGTTTGTAACCATGAAGTACTCGTGAGGTTGGTATCAACTGTAGCTAGTATTAACTTATGGTAAACTGCTGTAGCTGCAATAAATCTATCGGCTGGGTCTTGGTGCGGTAAGTCAATCTGACGACTTAGAATCACAATTTGACGGTTGAGCGGAGCCTCGCAAATTTCTAAGTTTTTTAAGGCTAAATCAATCCATGCAACTGGATTGGGCTGTAAAGATATTCGTCCTTTTTCTGTTAGGATTAATATCTCCCAAATACTAATGGGACTGAGCCAAAGGTCGGTTGTTTCTGCTGCAATGGTACTTTGAAGCTTAGCAGATAGGCGTTGTTCACCCAGCAGATACCAAAGCCAGATATGAGTATCAAGCAATAGGTTCACTTAAGCGCTTCCCAGGTATTAGCGGGAAGTGCAGGGGCGATCAAGTCTCCCAAAATCTCGCCGGTTCCTTTCATGGCTCCAAAAGTTGGACGTTTAGGTTGGGTTGCCGCCGGATAAATCACCACTAACGGTTCGCCCTCATGAGTGACAGTTAAGGGTGCTTTGGTGCGTTGTACTTTTGTAAATAATTGCCGGAGAGTTTCGGGTAATTCGTTGGTAGTAATTTGTTGCATACTAAGGAAATCCCTAATAATAATTAGAGGTAAGCTAATCGCCATTTAACTTGTACCGACTAACTAAGGTGCGTGATCAGGGGCAGTGGGGTACCATTGTCAGAAGCTTTGTGCATTATAACAATTTTCCCCAACAGTCACATTCGGATCTAAACTGGCTTCCCCAATAAACAGCTTAGACATACAATCAACAACACTCAACACTGAAATTCAAATATCACTTGACATTTTCGTGTCATATTTGTTTGCTTAGATCAGCAATGAGGTTATAGCTTACCTTCACCACTGGTAGTAGTTCCGCAATTAGCTATGAAAGCAAGAATTTATCGTCTGGTGAAAGGGAAAGGATTTAGAATCGCTCCTTTGGGGCTACTTATTTGGAGCATTGCCTTCCCCCACATCGCAGGCTGTTCTGTCGCACAAAACGCACCCAACGCCTCTACTACTCCCGAGAATGAGAGTTCATCAGTAGTAGCTTCTGAGCCGAATAATGTAACCAAATTGTCAAGCGGTGATGTTGCAGCCGCTAAAAACTTTCAGAAAAAGACTATAGTAGAGGGTTTAGAACGCCCGTGGAGTATGGCATGGCTACCCGATGGAGCAATGCTAGTTACAGAACGCCCAGGGCGGTTGCGAATTGTTCGTGATGGTGTGGTTCAACAGACACCAATTGCAGGAGTCCCGGAAGTCTTTGCGGTTAACCAAGGTGGGTTGATGGAAGTCTCGCTTCACCCGCGCTTTGCTGAAAATCGCTTTGTCTATCTAACTTATTCCCACGGCACTGAAAAAGCAAACCGCACACGAGTCGCACGGGGAAGATTCGATGGGAAAGCACTACGCGACTTAAAAGTTATCTTTGAGGTTTCCCCAGCCAAATCAGGGGGACAGCACTTTGGCTCCCGTATTGTTTGGCTACCTGATAATACCATGCTCATAGCAATCGGTGATGGTGGCAACCCTCCGATACAACTAAACGGTGAGTTGATTCGCAAACAGGCTCAGAACCTCCGTAGTCATCTTGGTAAGATTGTGCGAATCAACGATGATGGTTCTATACCTCGTGACAATCCCTTTGTGGGGTCTGCAAATGCTGATCCTGCGGTGTGGAGTTATGGACATCGCAATATCCAGGGACTCACCTTTGACTCAGCGACTCGTCGAGTGTGGTCAACGGAACACGGTGCAAGAGGCGGTGATGAACTTAATCTAATAGAGAAGAGCAAGAACTATGGCTGGCCAGTGGTTACCTACAGCCGTGACTATTCTGGTGGGGAGATTTCTAAGGAACGCTCCCGTCGGGGGATGGAAGACCCCAAAATTGTATGGACACCAGTAATAGCAGCTTCAGGATTGGCACTCTATAATGGCGATCGCTTTCCTCAGTGGAAAGGTGACTTGTTTGCAGGGGGCTTAGTTTCCCGAGATGTCCGCCGCATTGACTTAGACGCCCAAGGTAATCTCACAAAAGAGGAGTCTATTAATATCGGTCAGCGCGTGCGTGATATCCGCCAAGGTCCTGACGGACTATTATATGTCCTAACAGATGAGGTTAATGGACAATTAATCCGTCTCGAACCTGCTACAGGAGGAAAATAAAGAACTAATCCATTGAATTGCTTATATTTCGTGATTTGCGTTAGGATAAACACAGCAAATTCATATGGAGCGTGCTAAAATACAGCCTTATACTGGAAGTTGATATTACCAACACATCCGTTAGTGTCAATCAACTGCTTAATCAAATTGATAATGGCGAAGAAGTGATGATTATTCGGCACGGCAAACCCATCGCAAAGGTTTTACCAATGTCGTACACCCGCCGTCCGTTGTCATATCGTAGAGAGTTGATATCTACTCAAGCTCAAACATCCACTAGCAATTTAGAAATTATTCAAGCTTTACGTCAAGAGGCAAGATATTGATTTATCTTGATACAAGTTTTGTCGCCCCTTTTGACATTCAGGAAGCAACTAGTATCCAGCGCCAGAAACACATCTCCCATTCCACCCCCTTCTAAACGCTTGTCTAGACGGAGTTCATCTGGCAAGGTTAACGGTAACAAGAGTGCTGCGATCGCAAATTAAGGATTGCCATCTTTGCTGTAACATCGCTTTTCCTTAGTATATAACTGCTACTAAGTAGATCAACATAAAAAAACTTAAGACATAGAAACCCGGTATCTTGGAGATACCGGGTTTCTGACGACAACCATCTTACATTTAATGTGGTTGATCTACTTAATTATGTTATATATGTTAGACCTTTAACTGATGAGAAAGCTGATTTGATGCTTAGCGATCGTACAATAATAGGACTTACGCAACTGGCACATTTACTTTGGTTAGTAGTAAGCGCTTCAGCGCTTAAAAAGGCACGCGCATTGCCTACTACGAACGAGCAATGTGTGGCACTTGCGTAAGTCCTCAATAACTTGACACCATAAATTCGACTAAAGTCTAAAAGATGACGACAATGTGTAGATGGGATAATATTTAAACTATCCACTGTTGAGTTCTAAGATGAGGATGAAAAACCAATGCAAATCCGCAAAAAAGTTAAATCATCCGCTTCTCAATCACAATTAGAGCAAAGTCAGTTTAAATCGCATTCCTCATCTGACAAAGCTCAACGTCATGCCCAAAAACCGTTGATGCAGACGGAAACAGAGAATCAAGAATTTCAACAGCATCAGATGGAGGCTACGAAACTAAAGATACAGGCTAAGTACGGAACCATCACACCGCAAGGACAGGAACGACTGACAGTATTGCAGGCGAAGATGAATGACGTGTTGCACAACAAAGTGGAACAGGAATCTAGTTTTGAGAAAAATACATTCTCAATAAAACCGCCTCAGTCTAATGGGGATATTATTCAACGAGTGAAGTCAAAGGATAAAACAGCGTTAGCTTCCAACGATGAAGCACTAACAGCCTCAACGGATAAGGATAAAGCACTGTCAGCTTCAGCAGCAACAAAAGAACAATTCTTAAAAAATTACCCCTTAGCCAACCAGTTAATAGCTGGAATAGACGAAAAAGCACCAGCCCAAAAAATTTTAGAAAACCTTTTCAACAACTTTAAAAACATAGATTTTCACTATACGATGGTGAGCAAAAGCCATACAACTCTTTTAGAAGGAACTCGAGAAGGGGATTGTCAAACACTAGCACGAGCTTTTAAAGCGATAGCAGAAGAATATTTTGGAATCCAAGATATAAAGATTGACAGCATCCGAAAACCATTTTTAAGCGAAGCTGGTAAAACCCCGTACCGAGGCAGAGAACCTAATTGTGATAACGGCAAACGGTGGTTCTTTCAAAATCATTATTGGGCTGTTTGGAATGGACAAGTTTTCGATGTTTTGTTTCTTACCCATAACAAGCCGACAGTAGATATGGCAAGACAGGATAAGCCACTCCAATCATTGCTGATGCCTGAACAAGAGTACTATGAGACAGAAAAAGGAAGAGTGGTGTATCCGTATGATAAGAAGTATTCTACGGCAGAACTAGGGATGTTTGAGAAACTGAAAAATTTGGTGAATAATCTTGGAAAATGGTTATACAAAGACGTAAATACAATTATTAATAGAATTCAAGCTATCTTTATTAGAGGTGGAAATAGTAACAGCGATTTTGAAGCTTTAATAAGAGAAGTTCAACAACAACAACAAGCTAATGAAGCTGAGTAAGTGGGTGGGAAGAGTCAAAGTTTTGAGTTAGGGTTGATAGTGGTTAGTTGTTAGTTGTTAGTTGTTAGTAGAATGGAAAAAGTATAATATTATACGATTTTTGGCGCTGATGACGACCTCAAACAGCAAACGGCTGACCTTCACCAATTCATTGCCGAACTCGAAGCCAAACATCCACAAGTTCAAACTGAGACTGCCGCCAACGAGGTTGTCGATGCAGAAATTATTGCTGTTCAAACTAACGATAGCAGCCGTTGGCGAATTCTCCGTCAGCAAATGCTTTTGCTCAAGCGCCAACTCTTCAACCCCGCTCGCCACCTCCAAGCTGCCAAAGCAACCCTTGTTGAAATCACCAAAGCCGCCTACGAAAAAAGCTTAATTGCTAAAGCTATCATCACTTATATCGACAAACTCAGCGAAGAACCCAACCACGGAGTCTAACCCATGCAAATCACGATCAACCTTCCCGATGCCCTGCAAATTAGTGAAGCAGACCTCCGTACTGAACTAGCGATCTCACTGTTTCAGCAAGAACGCATTACCCTCGGTACCGCCAGTCAACTCGCTGGCTTACATCAAATTGAGTTTCAGCAATTAATTGCCAGTCGTGGTATCTGTGTTCATTATGATGTTGAAGACTTAGAACAAGATATCAAAAGTCTGCGAGAGGACAGTTGGTAATGATTATTGTGAGCAACACTTCACCGATTAGCAATCTAATTATCATTGGTGAGATTGCTCTATTGCAGCAAATTTATCCCAAAATCCTCATTCCCCCCGCTGTGCGTTCAGAACTCACTCGATTGCCGATTCTCCAAACCACAATGATCTCTTTGCTTGACGCTGGTTGGCTGGAGATCCAAGGATCGACCAATCTCCCTAGACAATGCAATAGTTCAAATTTGCGACTGTCCGGCAAATATTTTTAGAGGAGATCAATTACCTGGAGAACCACATTATCCAGCGGCACCTAGCCCCGACCTTAGGATAAGACTAGACACTGTGCGACCAATTTTAATGGCAATCTAACAGTGCGATCGCGGATCTTGTAGTGAGCGTTAACGAAGTAACGCACCAACCACAACCGATTAATTGGGTATAGCGACTTCACGGGACAGGTAACGGCGGCGCTAGGCAAATTTAAAGACGTTGCAGCAGATGGTAAAACCTACAATGTAACTATCTATGGGTAGATTGACCCAACTCTGATTACTGGTAAAACAACTACTAAAAAAGGAAATGTCCATAAGATAACAATATAATCGCGAAAACCTTGACAAGGTTACAACTATCATCAGTGAAAAGAATGGAACGCCGTTGCACCGGAAGACAGAAAATCAACTGGACAAATTACTGCATAATTTAAATACACAGAATTGGGCAGGTGCGGATCAAACCCATCGTATTGATATTTTCCTAGAGAATGCGACAGATCAGCACCTGATTCGTAACCCAGAGAATAATCTATGGGCAAGAGCCTAGCCAGGAGGTCGATTAATGAAACGGATGGTGGATATTCACGACCAAGGTATTGATATTATTTTCAGAGATAATAATCGTCTGGATGAATTTGACTGGAGCAATGACGTTGCAACATTGGAAGATACGCTTCAACAATCTATTCGAGCATTTTCCATTTTAACACAACTATGGCTACCAGAGTACTGGATGGTGGAAATTTCACCTTTCGTTTTTGATTATCCAGATACCGAAACGAAAAACTTTCAGGTATCGTCAGATTTGTCATCAAGTGATTTTGACAAAGCAGCTCAAATCATCCAACATCGACTCAATCAATATGCCGATTCTGAGCGCCCTTGGTCATTAAAATCTATTCAAACCTCACATAATGGATGGAATCGGTTGGCACTACCATCAGGTGTAAGAGCATCGGATTTATGGGGTATTGTTGATCCAGATGACAATTTACGCAATTCATATGTGTGGCGTCCTGCCTCGCAGGTTGCTGGGCAGCAAACAATCTGGATAAATATTCCCGATGCGAATCCCGCAACACATTTTTCTCTTGTTGTCAACCTGACTGGCGAAATTCGGATTCTTGCCAGCATCGGCATTAGCTTTTTCAACCCAGAAAATGATGCGCGTTCACCGAATCATCTAGTTCAGGGAGCGACCGTAAACGCTTGGCAACAGGCAAATCTAGCGTTTCAACAAGCACTTATCAAACAGTTAGAACAACAGGGTTGGAATCATTGTGCCTAAGTTTTCAATAATTCTGCTTTAATTAGACCTTAGAAGAATTGTTTTATGAGTACAGCAGCAGTATCCTGATAATCTGTGAATTGGCAAAATATTGATCCACCTACTGCTTGGGGATCAGGAGAACTTTCATGAGAGAACGCGTAGGAAAGGGAAAAAAAGCTACTAGTTTCTTCTCAGTATCTACACTCAGACAACCGACACGTGGCTTCGGTTTAGAGTCATCTAACGTGTCGGCTCAAGCAGTTACTCAGCAGCAATCACATAACAAAGCAGGCAGCTACGACTTTAGTCGAGTATCAATGCGTCCCCAAGCAAAACTGACAGTGAATCAGCCAGGAGACGTTTACGAGCAGGAAGCAGATAATGTAGCAAAGCAGGTCATGCAGAGAATGAGCCAGCCTGCAAATCAGCAGGCTGTGCAACGCGAGCAAATGCCAGAGGAAGAACAACAACAAACCCTACAAACCAAATCTCTGGCAAATTCCACCACGCCATTGTTGCAACGCGAGCAAATACCAGAGCAGGAGGAAGAAGAACCACAATTACACACTAAATCTCTGGAAAATTCCACCACGCCACTGTTGCAACGTCAGCAAATGCCAGAGGAAGAACAACAGCAATCCGTACAAGCTAAATCCCTGGCAAATACCATCACACCTCTGGTACAACGCGAGCAAATGTCAGAGGAAGAACAACAGCAATCCGTACAAGCTAAATCCCTGG
>JAWQFQ010000003.1:67942-96868 GCA_035967975.1 Scytonema sp. PMC 1070.18 | reverse complement strand
CAAGTTCCATCACGCCACTGTTGCAACGTCAGCAAATACCAGAGGAAGAACAACAGCAATCCGTACAAGCTAAATCCCTGGCAAGTTCCATCACGCCACTGTTGCAACGTCAGCAAATACCAGAGGAAGAACAACAACAACCCTTACAAGCTAAATCCCTGGCAAATTCCACCACGCCATTGTTGCAACGTCAGCAAATGCCAGAGGAAGAACAACAACAACCCCTACAAACTAAATCCCTGGCAAATTCCATCACGCCATTGTTGCAACGTCAGCAAATGCCAGAGGAAGAACAACAACAACCCCTACAAACTAAATCCCTGGCAAATTCTATCACGCCATTGTTGCAACGGGAGGAAATGGCCCAAGAAGACGAACAACGCGCCCAAATGAAGCCAGTAGTGCAGCGTAAGTCTAATGGGAGTGGAATGGCAGCCGCGTCAGAGGTGGAAACATCAATCAAACAAGCACGAGGAGGTGGACAACCACTTTCCGATGATATCCGGCAACCGATGGAGCAGGCGTTTGGGACTGACTTCAGTGGTGTAAAAATCCACACCGATTCCCGTTCTCATGAACTTAACGAATCTATTCAAGCCCGCGCTTTCACCACAGGACAAGATATTTTCTTCCGCCAGGGGGAATACTCTCCCGGAAGTCATTCGGGGAAGGAGTTACTAGCCCATGAGTTGACTCATGTTGTCCAGCAGAATGGTAGTACCGTTCAAGCTAAATCGATTTCTAACTTGGCGAAAAAGGAAAACAAAGTCCAGGCAAAAGCTGTTCCAAGTAAGTCTTCTGGAAATCGACAAATAACCAAACCTAGGGAAAATTCTCAAGCTGTCGCAAAGTCATCTTCTGAGAAAGTACCTGCAACCCATGCAAAAGAAAATCCTCAGAAACAAACCGAGGGAGACAAACAGGGACAACCAGAGTTAGCAGAGCCGAAATCTCATGTTGAACAAGGGGAACAGCAGGGTCAGCCTTCGGGAAGAAAAAGCGGGTTGGCAGCGCCACCTCCAACAGATGGGGGCGGCACGGGAACAAATCCGCCGCCAGTGGATAAACAGGGACAGCAAAAGTCAAAAGATCCAAAGGCAGATGTAGGAAAAGGGGTAGGGCAAGAGCAGGCGATCGCAGAAAAAGGTGGAGCGGTAGCAGGAGAGTTACCTGGGACACAAGCAGATGTGGTGACAGGAAAAGTTGGTGATGTTGGTAATGGCGATAAAGCTCCAACTACAGCAGAAAATGACTCAGCATTCCAAGCAGTAGTCAATACAACCAAAGAAGTTGCAGAAACGCAGAAAGAACACGAACCCTCTCAGAAAAAATCCCAAGAAGCTCAAGATGCTGCTATACCTCCTGGGAACGAAGTGGAAAGCAAGGGGCAAGCCAATCAAGTAGGGGAAATGGGGCAGGCTGAAACTCCAGAATTTGACGCGGCTGCCTTTAAAGCTAAACTGATGGAGCGGATTGCTGATATGGCTCCTAAGAATCTTAAAGAGGCAGACGAATTTAAAAATAACAACAAACTTGACTCGGTTAAGGGCGATTTGAGTGGCAAAGTGGAAGAAGAGCAGAAAAATTCTCAAGGTCAGCTAGAAGAGAAAACAAAAGAAACGCCAGATACCAGTGGCATTGAGCCGAAGCAAGTAACACCACTTCCACCAACAGATTCAGGAGCACCTCCGGCAAATATTGGTGCAAACAAGGCTTCCCCCAAATCCAAGGGGCAGAGTGAAGTCGAAGCACCATTGCAAGAAGATAGCAAAAAGCTCGACCAGCAAATGGCTGAGCAAAACATTACTGAAGAGCAACTGGCAAACTCTAATGAGCCAGAGTTTCAAGCGCTACTTGCAGCTAAGAAAGATGCTCAAACTAATGCTGTAGAATCACCCCAAGAATATCGCCAGCAAGAACAAGGCATACTAGCTAATGCTCAAGCTACTGCTGAAGCCACCGCACAACAGCATCTGCAAGGAATGCATGGTATCCGCACCCAACAGCTAAATCAGGTGGCAGATCGCCAGGTGGGAGCTAAGGGTACAGACGAACAGGCAAGGGCGAAAGTCGCTAGTGATATTAATAAAATTTACGAAAAGACGAAAACCCAGGTAGAGAAAACTCTCAGTGAGTTAGATGGTCAAGTTCAGCAAGAGTTTGATGCTGGTGCAGCTGAGGCGAACAAAGCCTTCGAGGATTACGTTGGCAAGCGGATGGATGATTATAAGAGCGATCGCTATGGCGGTTTATTTGGTTGGACAAAATGGATTAGAGACCAATTTGTCGGTTTGCCAGATGAGGTGAATGTCTTTTATCAAGAGGGACGCCAGCTTTACATCGAAAAGATGGATGGCGTAATTAACAAAGTTGTCAGCATTATCAGTAAAGCACTGACCCAAGCCAAAGCAGAAATTGCTACTGGTAAGGAGGAAATTCAAAACTATGTCAACCAGCTGCCCCAAGACCTTAAAGGAGTTGGTCAAGAAGCAGCAGCACAAATTGAAAGTAAATTTGAAGAGTTAGAGCAGAGTGTTGAGAATAAACAAGAGGAGTTAATAGACACCCTAGCCCAAAAATACCAGGAAAATCTGGAAGCCGTTGATGCCCGCATTGAAGAGATGAAAGCGGAAAATCGCGGGCTGATTCAAAAAGCTTTCGACTTTGTGGTGGGTGTGGTCAAGACGATTATCGAACTGACTAAAATGCTGATGGAGGTGTTAGCACGGGTTGCTGGTGTAGTTGGGCAAATCCTCAAAGACCCGATTGGTTTCTTGGGCAATTTGATTCAAGCACTGAAGCAGGGCTTCCTGAACTTTATGAAGAATATCGGGCAGCACCTCCAGCAAGGACTCATCGGTTGGCTGACTGGCACAATGGCAGCAGGCGGTATTCAAATGCCGGAAAGCTTAGACCTCAAAGGTATTTTTAGCTTAGTAACCCAACTGTTAGGGTTCACCTATGAGCTAATTCGCGCCCAAGCTGTCAAACGACTGGGTGAAGAAAAAGTCAGCCATCTGGAACAAAGCTTTGAGATGTTTAGAATCTTAGCAAGTGAAGGGTTGCTGGGCATATGGGATTTCATCAAAGACCGGATTGGCGACCTCAATGCTTTGGTGATAGAACCTATCAAGAACTTTGTTATAGAAACCGTGATTAAAGCCGGGATTGAATGGATTATCGGCTTGTTGACTCCAGCTTCAGCATTTATTAAAGCTTGTAAGGCAATTTATGAAATTGTTAAGTTCTTTATTGAACGCGCCCAGCAGATTGCAGATTTGATTAATGCGATACTAGATGCGGTTGGTGCGATCGCTAGCGGTGCGATCGACCAAGCAATCAAAGGTGTTGAAAATGCCCTAGCCAAATCACTACCAGTAGTCATCAGTTTTCTCGCAAGTCTTTTAGGCTTGGGTGGAATCGCCACTAAGATTCAAGCCATCTTCCAAAAACTGCGTAAACCGATGGAGAAAGCAGTTGATTGGATCATTGATAAGGGCGCGAAGGCGTTTAAGAAAGTTGGTAACAAGTTCAACAATAGCAAGGTAGGTAAGAAATTTAACGCTGCTAAAGATGCTGCTAAGGAGAAATATAAAGCTGGTAAGCAGTGGGTTGAAGATAAGAAAGAAGCTGGTCAAAAATGGGTTAATGATAAAAAGCAAGCTTCCGAGAAATGGGTTAGTGATAAGAGGGAGACTGTCAAGAATAAATTTAAACAAAGCAAGCTAGGACAGAAGTTAGAGGAGAAGAGAGACGCGGCGAAGCAGCACAGCAGTAAGAAGAACGACGTGAAGAACAAAGATGAAAAGAAAAAGACTAGCCAGAGTGAGAAAAATAAAGTTGATTTGAAGGATGGGCAGATAGGGCCCACAGTTCACTTCGATGTTCCTGAAGAGAAGCATGAACTCTTGGTTGTCCTCAAGGGTTCAAATGTCAATGTAATGATGGCAAGCGGTAGAGCTGAGTCGCTTAATCAAAAGCTCCCAACATTTAGAAAAAAGGCCCAAGAAGCAAGTAACCAAATTGCTCTCGGCAATATTACAGCAGCAGAAAATTTGAACAGAGATATAAGGACGAAAGTATTAAAAAGAAAACGAGACACTAATCCAAATGACGTAAATTTGAACCAAGAAATTAATCAGATCAAACAACAACTCGCTAATCATTTGAGGCAGATAATTACTTTACTGGATATCGCTGCACATGAGGTTTCTCCTGTTAAACCACTAGAAAGGTTTAATCTCTTTGCAAAAGATTCAGACTTTGCTCCAGTTGATATGACAGCCAACCCCAGATTCAATAATGGTAATGGCTACAACTATAAATGGGTTTCTCCCCAACCTTTCCAAAGAAAACACTTTATAGACTTTTTCAAGGATAAGAAGGACTCGGAAGGCTTTAGCCTAAGATTCACAAACGAAGATAACGCGTCGGCTGCTCTTAATGCACTTATTAAACAAAAGAAAATTGCGAGGCTTCAAGAGTCGCCGAATTCGTATGTAATCATTGGTGAGCAGGATAAAACTCATTATGTGGCTCAGGTCTCTGATACTCGTGCTGCTGGCGTTGATACTGACCTTAAAAACAAGGTTAAGGACAAAGGAGGTATCATTGGCTTCATGAAATATATGACGAATCAGGTCGATCAGAACACACCAGAGTGGCAAAAATTCGTCATTATATGGGACTCAGATCCAAAGAGCAAAAGTTGGCTTAAAGACCAGTTCCGCGATGCCGACCCAGGTAAGCACGAGTGGTTACCAAGCAATATGATAAAAGCGGTGATTGAGCGTGCTTCAGATGCTAAAACGTATATTCACGGTACTGATTGGATTGACTTTCAACATGAAGTACGAACCCCAACGAAGTTTCTCATATTTAAGCTAAATTATGCGAACCGTATAGTTAAGGGTGTCACTGGTGTTAAAAAAATTCTTCAAGGTCATAGTGGGGCAGTGTATACCTCACGTCCTCCTGAGGGCCCAAAACAGGAGACCGACAAGCAAAAGGAGTGGCACGATACGCTACGGGGCTTCTTCTCTAACACTAATAGCCTCAAGCAGCTACTTCAAGAAATTGAACAACATTTTGATAATACGATTTGGGATGGAACTCCTGTGGATCGAGTTACCACCTATGACAGACATTGCGATGCTAAAGGCAACCTTCTTTCTTTAAATGACCTTGAGGCTCAACAACAAAGAGAGATTCCCAAAGTTAAAAGTGATTTTATGAAATGGAAAGTGAAATTTCCTAGATAGATAAACTTGCAGCAAAAGCTTTGATGGATAACCGAGGGAGAATTTAATGAGTCTTAAAACAAATGATTCTGGGCTGAACCAGGCACTAGAAACTGTATTAGAGCATCCTTCACCTTTTAGAGTTGATGAATTGCAGGCACTCAAGGGACCGCTAAAAATATCTTCAGCAGCAGATGTTTCATTGCTCCGCCATTGCCAAAATCTCGAACAACTAGAAATTCATGCTTCCAATGTAAACAACCTAAGTGATTTAACAGGTTTGGACAAGCTGACAACGCTTAGGGTGACATGCTCTTCCATTGAAGATATTACAGCAATCACAACTTGTACTAACCTCGAAGTAATTGAAATCATGTTTACGCTTGTCGAGGATTTAACCCCACTGATGAGCTTGCCCAGCCTCAGGCGGGGGGTACTAATTGGCAACCCGTGGAACAAAACAAGCTACAACGAACTGAGACCTCGGTTGCTAGAGTCACCCAGTAGGCGATGGCAACAACCCCCGATGATTGAATTCTCGAATAAATGGGACTGGGAACTAACTTGTCAACTTCGAGCACGTGGTCAACGAGGCTGCTTTGGCGTGTATGAAGGTCGTTCAGTGCTGGTTCGTCCTGGGATTCCATCGATTCCCAACTTAGATTGTGATTTCATGTGCATTGACCCTGGTATTCTCAGACCAGAGATGCACAGTCCTGATTTTTCGGTCGATGGTCTTTTCACAGCTGTGTATAGTGAGTCAGTACCTGCTGAACTGGAGAGCCTGTTTGTTACCAAGAAACATTACACGGAGGGTAACGCTGTAGAAGCCAAAGCTTGGGTCAATGCCTCGGCGTTGCCAAAAACGACCAAACGGTCACTTTTGCGTTTTATTGAACGGTTTCCAACACTTAATTTTTACAAAGAAGACGCCGAATTGCTTAATGGTGTTGAAGCATCTGAGCAGGTCAAGCTACCGAAATGGCTACGAGACATTAGGCAAACGCTTGCCTATGTAATGTATGGTCAACTAGTGTGGGTTCGATTTGATCAATTTGACGGATGGTCTCCTCGTTCTGATCAATTGGATCAAATTTGGTACAGTCTCGGACTGAGAGGCTATAGCAATGATGAACAAAAATACTTAATTAGTAAAGATGGTTTGTTTCCTGTGGGCGAATGGCTGGAAACAGGACGGTCAACCTTAGCCATTAAGCTTAATGCTCCTAAAGATCAGCGTGTATACGAATACACAGAGGAAGATATATGGGACAATCAATATGATGGTAGCCCTCTTTTTGAATCAGTGAATGTAGCCTTCAATTCTTACGCTGAAATGCTTGGTCATATTGTGGCGTTTCAACTGCAGAGTGGAGAGGTAATAGAAGCAATAGAGTAGTGCGATCCCTATAAGTCTGTGAGCTAGTTATTACTTGTACAAATCTCAAAAAACTTGTGAGTAATAACAGAAAAACAAGTCTATTAAATTAAGGAAAATACTGTATGGTAGCCAAGGATGAAGTATCTACCTTAGAGACCGCCTTAACCCTCCAAGGCTCCTCCCAAACCCCCCTCACAGTTCGCACCGTCGCCCTAACCCTCACCAAACAAGACAACGAACTTATTGCATGTCGCCTCGCCTTACGGGTAAACCCACAACTCTACAATCGCATTGACACTGAAGCGTTATTCAATCTCACGCCAGATATTCGTAACCCCTTTGCAGGGAAATTCCTTCCTGAATCTGACATTACCATTGAAACCAGCCTTAAACCCAATTTACTACCACTTTTAGCAGAACAAGCTACCAACATTGAGGAAGCTGCAAATTACATCCTCAAATTAAGCCAAGAACAACCCGATAATCCACTGTTATTCACCGAAAGTTGGTTAGCTTTATCTGTCAAACAGCAGCAGGAATCAGGCGAAATCGGCTACCGTACTCTTTGGTCTTATATTAGTCCAGCTAATCTTGCTCAAACAGCAACTTCTGGTGAAGGAATTGCTGAAGGAGTCGTCAACTTTTTTAAGGATTGGACTGAAGCAAATTTATCAGCTAAAACTCAAAAATCTGCTACCAAAATGCTGGAAGGAATCGATAAATTTTTAACAGAATTAAATAATATTAATCCAGAGAAAATCAACCAAAAATTGGAGGCTGCTCCACCACCTTCTCCTACAGGTAGTAATATTTTTGAAGAAATGATAAATTTCTTCAGCGCCGATGATTGGCCTTTTGTGCAACTTCCAGAACAGCCAGCCTTACAAATAAGTTTTCACGGCAAAAATGGCAAGTGGAATTGTTACGCCAGAGCCAGAAACGAACAGCAACAATTTGTCTTTTACTCGATTTGTCCAGTCAACGCACCAGAAGATAAGCGGCTAGCTGTTGCAGAGTTTATAACTAGAGCTAATTCTGGCATAATTATCGGTAACTTTGAGCTAGACTTTAGCGACGGGGAGATAAGCTACAAAACTAGTATTGATGTAGAAGGCGACAGACTCAGCGCTGCTCTCATCGAACGTGTAGTTTACGCCAATGTCACGATGATGGATGAATATTTGCCAGGAATTTTGTCTGTGATCTATGGTAATGTATCGCCAGAAGATGCGATCGCTAAAATCGAAAAGTAAAAACAGTTGATGAACCTACTGTGTATTTTTGGGTAAATATGCATTTTATAATGGTATTATTCGTTTACTTAGCTTCGCTCCGGCTTTGGAGGCAATTGTTCAATGGATTCACTAACTACTCAGTACCGTGATGTCGTTGAAAACATCCTCAAAGACTATGCTGATTTTCTCGGTAATGATGACCTAGTTCAAGTGGAATTGGTGTTTGATCGAGAGCGCGATCGCTACCTGTTAGTAGAAGCTGGCTGGCAAAACGGCTACCGCATCTACGGAACTTTGCTGCACATCGATATCATTAATCATACCCTTTGGATTCAACATGATGGTACAGAAGAAGGCATCGCCAGCGAGCTAGTTTCAGCAGGGATTCCTAAAAACCACATTGTTTTAGCTTTCAAGTCACTCGCAGAACGAAAACACACAGAATTTGCCATCTCGTGAATTTTTACTATAGTTAACTTTTTTATCCAACAGTGCGATAGCGCGAAGCGCTGACGCCGTCCATGCGTATCGCCCACATAGAAACAAGCGCCAAGAATTTTTCAACAGAGTTCTGCAAAATACCTTGCACTAATCTAAGATCGAAACCGGGATGAGTTTAAGTGAGGGCTGTCGCCGTTACCAGAACAGTTAGAAGAACGAGTCGCCCTGCATGAGGCTGAAGTTGCACGGTTCAAACGCTTTGTCGAGAGCAATTCATCTTCTACGCCATGGTGGGAGAAAATCGTTGGAACCTTTGCGAATAATTCAGCTTACGATGAGGCGATGCGGCTTGGACGCGAGTATCGTGAATCGTTGCGCTCCAGTTCTCCAGAGTCAACACCTACCTGACTTGATAATGGGGTGTAAGAATGTAGGGATAAGCATTTTTATGAATGCTGGTGTATGCAGTTCATGACAGCTACTCATATTGTAGGCAAATGAGTTGGCGTATGAATGAAACCTATTTTTTAGAATATTTTTTTTTATATAAAATCTCTATTTAATTAAATAAAATTATAAAAAGCAGGATATTCACTAATAAAGTGCATAAATTGGTCTTGTATGCACCTAGTAAGTAATAGCGACCTAAACTCGCTTAGCAAGCTTTGCAGTATTTCCTTTAAGGAAGTATAAATATTAACCCAGTATTACTGATAAGAAATATGAGTAAATTTTCCCTTTGCTTCTATACCTTTTTTTAACAACTAAAAATTTTAAAAAATATTTTTGTTTTACAGATTTTTGCCTTTGGTAATAGTAGATAGTGCTATAGATCGTTATACAACTAAAAAGAAAGTGAGTGAAGCAATGGTGACAAGCTTTTCTCTTCAAAAAAAAGATAATAATTTTGAAGATTCTAGTTCATTCGATCTTCAAAGTTTTTGTCAACTTCAATGCGAGCAGCTGACCAACCATTATCCTATTTTTTTCGCTCGTATTGTTTACCATAACTTTTTAAGTAATCTTCATGAAGAAGTTATAAGTTATGCTGAAGCACAATACCCTTTTTCTCATAACACTTTAGCTTATTTAAGGTCAGAGGAATGGCTGATAGATTATCCTCCTGTTTTTACATTTTCTGAAATAAAACTTAAAGATTTTCAATCATTTTCTTACATCATATCTCTAGGTTATAAGGATCAAAAACCTGAGTATATACAGTTAATTTCTCATCAGCCTCTTTCCTCTAGTTTGCAAAAGTATGTGAAGTTGACTGTCATGCTACTGAGTAAGTATATAAACCTTTTTATAGAAAATGGGAGACAAAAGTCTCAAATTAAACTGTTGGAGGAGGTTCTTCATCGCGTTAGCCATCAATTACGCAACTCAATAGGTATGATTGGATTACACGCCCATAACTTATACTTCAAGTTACAAAACAATCCTCTACAAGAGCAAGCAATTGTTATCGGTAATAGTATTCAAGATTTAGATACTAACCTAACCCAACTTCTTGATTGCGGTCAAAGCTCTAAATTAAGGATAGCGCTTCAAGACTTAAGAAGTGTATTAGCCGAAAGTATAAACTCTTTACAACCTTATGTTAACCAAAAACAGCTAAAAATATGCATTCCTGTAACGTCTACAACTCTGGCGATAGACCGTTTGCAAATGAAGCAAGTGTTTGACAATATACTCAGTAATGCTGTTCACTTTAGTCCTTACCTAGGAACTATTACCTGTAGCTGGCAGATTTTTCAAGGTGAGATACTCATCAAGATTTCAGACCAAGGACCGGGATTATCTCAGGAGGAACTCAAAAAAATATTTACCCCTTTTTATTCTCGTCGTCCGGGCGGGACAGGACTGGGTCTAACTATAGCGAAGAAGATTGTTCTCGATCACCAAGGAAGCCTTTGGGCTCACAATTTAGCTGAAGGAGGAGCACAATTTTCTATAATTTTGCCTCGCTAAACTGAAGATAAGGGTGTTGGGGTGTAGGGGTGTAAGGGTGTGCGGGTGTTGGGGTGTAGGGTGTATGTGCTTCATGAATGATTATTGGTTAAAGAATAAATATAAAGCAATATTTATGGGGTATAGAATATGGGTCACAATCAAAAATTTTCAGTGTTGCTTGTGGATGATGAAGCCTCTTTTCGCAAAGGGCTGCGTACTTTTCTAAGCTTCTATAATACGAATTCTTCATATTCTTTGGAAGTTATAGGTGAAGCAGATTCTGTAGAACGGGTTTTACAATTCACAAACCAAAATTCTCCAGACTTAATTTTACTAGATTTAGAATTGAAGGAAGGTGATGGAATTACAACTTTGGTGCGTCTCAAAGAAATGTCTTATGCTGGTAAAGTTTTAGTACTGTCAGCTCATCAAGAAGATGATTGGATTTTCCGAGCGATGCAAGCTGGAGCCGTAGGTTATGTATTCAAAAATCGCTTAGTGTCTCAGTTAAGCGAAGCTATTAATACTGTGTTTAAATCTGAAATATATTTGCCTTCAGAGGCTGCTAGTGGTTTTTTCCGGTATTTTCACAATTTTTCCAACTCTTCTGTAAAAGCTTCTCCTGAACTTCATTTAACAGCTAGAGAGCAAGAGGTTTTACATTGGTTAGTTCAAGGTGCTTCTAATGAAGAGATTGCTAAACGTTTGTATGTGACAGTCGCAACGGTGAAGGCTCATCTCACGAGTATTTTTGAAAAACTAAAAGTTAGTAGCCGTACGCAAGCTATTGTAGCTGCTCTCAAGTTAGGTCTAGTTGAGGCTTAGTCGTTAAACTAGCAATGAATGGAAGTGATAAAATTCTCTCTATCATCTTAAATATCTTTCATGGAAGCTTTTTATAGAGAATACACCTGCTCCCACAATAACCCCTTGGTTTGCGATCGCCCCTTACAAACTGCACAAGAAGTCAAAGGTGCCAAATTTTGCCTGGAGTGCGGTTTTCCTGCGACTCTAGCACAGCAAGCTGAGATTAAAGGAAGCCGGGGTAGTTATCAAGTCACTCGTTTTCTAGGTAGGCGGGGTTTAGGGCGCTTGTACTCAGGTATGCTACTCCAAGATAAGCAACCTGTCATAATCAAAGAATACTTGTTACCCAGTCGTTCTTTTAATGATAGCGAAGCCCTGAAATGCAAAGAGACTTTTAAACGGGTAGCTGGTGTAAATTTAGCCGATGGTAGAAATCAAAACTTTCGTCTTATTAACTATCAAGAAGCTATTGCTGATGAAAAAGGAGAACGCTGTTATTTAATTACTTATGAGGTAGAACCATCTCAAACTTTAAGACAATATATGACAGAAAATGGGGCAATGACTGCATCTATGGTGCGGGAAATTCTAAATCAAGCCCTACAAACTCTAGAGTTTCTCCATACTCAAAAGCTACGTTTGCCTTCTAACCAGGTACGGAAAGGTTTAGCGCATGGAAACATCAGTTTAGATAGTATTTTAATAAAGTTAGAACAAAATCGCAACTTTTATATATATTTTTCTGATTTAGCTCTTTGGGAAAATTTATTTATTCCGCCCTCCATTCCCCAACCTGCATCCCCGAAACTAGAAGATGATTTAAAGTCATTAGGATTAGTGGCTTTATATTTATGGGTGGGACGGACAACAAATTATTCTTCCTATCTTACTCTTAATCCAAGAGACCCTCAACAATGGCCTAATACCGATAATTATCTCAAGCATTTTCTTTATCGTATCATGGGCTTAGAAGAGCCTTTTGATAGTGCAGCAGATGCTCGTCAAGAGTTATTGCGACTTCCTCAAGAAGAGGATGTATATAGTTCAAAAACCTCGTTCAAACCCAAACGAAAGAAGAAACATTTCTCAGTTCCTTTATTTTTATTTATTATTCTAACTTTATTGCTGCTTGGAGGTGGTATTTGGTTTTTATTTCGGATACTGGGTAATTCCCAGGAAGACTATGCGGAGTGGAACAAACTACTTCCTACATTCTCTGTGGTTCCAAACATACCTTCTGGTAACTTTCCTTATACAGGAGAAGCAAAAAGTACATGGAGTGTTGTTTTGGCACAGAGTCCCGAAGACCAAGATCGTTTGAATGATTTATTAACTAAACCAGTTCCAGAAATAGCAGCAACATTTAACTATGAACCTTCTGATGAACCCATAAGAAAACTACAATCAGAGAATAAATTTTTCTTTGCAATGACTAGCTTAGAGAAAAATATTCCAGATGGTTTTAATAAAGAGCATGTCGCTTATGATGGTTTACTTGTTTTTGTCACTTTCACTAAGAAAGATGGAAATATTCCCACTGCTCTTAAAGGACAAATTGCTTTGGAAGACCTACAAAAGATTTATACAGGAAAAATCAAAAATTGGAAAGATATAGGAGGTCCTGACTTACTTATATTACCTTATGCTCCTCTTGAACCGGAAGCAAGAAGTTTATTTAAAAAACTAGTCTTAAAAGACGACCCTCAAAACATAGCTGATTTTGAAAAAATAATTAAAGAAGAAACAAAAGTCACCCAAAGACAGATTAGCAGTCAACTTAAAGAAAACAAAATTCCAGGTATTATCAGTTTTGGAATTCTTAGTAAGACTTGGGATCAGTGTTCTGGTTATCCTCTAGCTATCAAATTCGATAGTAAAAATGCACCAATTCAACCTTTGTTTCGCGATCGCGAACGTCGTCCCATTAATCCTTCAGATAACTTATGTGATAAAAGAAACTATTTAGATGTTAACACTTTTAAAACTGGCAAATATCCCCTGGGATATCCTTTATTTGTGGTGTACCCTAAAGACAACAGCCGTCCGACCGCCGGTCCCTCGTTTGCGAGTTTACTAAAGACTCGTCAAGGTCAATGTCTACTTAGTAAAGTAGGACTTGTTCCTTTACAATCTATACCTAAAGATTATGTCTGCAAATCGTTGCCCTAACCAAAATTGTGATTATTTTAATCGCGTATTACCCAACAATGCAAGAGTTTGTCCCATGTGCGGAACATCTGTGGGTAATGTCGTTTCATCTCCACCAGTTCAACCCAACCCATCACCACCACCCGTTCAGCCTAACCCACCAGTAGTGGAACAACCAAGATACCCTACTGTTGACTACACCGTCGAACAGCCACGGATTTCATATACCCCCCCAGAGCCCTCTTACACCCCGCCACCAAAAAGACTACCAAGTCTAAAATTCATTCATGCTACTTCAGGAAGAGAATACTGTTTACCCGGAGAAGCAGGTTACATAGGTCGCTGTAGTCCGAGAATGCCTCTTCCCCCAGAAATTGACCTTACCGGTATTCCACATGAAGGTATAATTTCTCGACGGCATGCACGAGTCTACTGGGACTGGTCACAAAATTCCTACATGATTGTTGACATGAGTGCAAATGGTATTTATTTAAATGGTAATCTTTTGACTCCAGGTGTACAGTACCGCCTATTTAATGGAGATGCTTTGCAACTCGGTCAGGATAATCTTATTAATTTTAAGGTAATCGTGATGTGATTGGGGTCTAGGGTGTAGGGTGTGAGGTGTGGGGAAAAATTTTTATGAGTTATGGTAGACCATGCACTATTCGTAAAAGGTGAGAAACCCGGTATCTTAAAGATACCGGGTTTCTGGGTATTCGCAATTTTGACCAGTTATATAGCTGTTAACTGTCAACTGATTTCATGTAATGTACGATCGCCTCTGCAGTAGCAAGATTAGTTGCAACAAGAACTTGATTTATATTGCACAACCTTAACATCGCATCTTCATTTGCTTGTCCGGGTTGAGGTTGTAGAAAATCTCTCAAGCAAATAACTGCTGAAAGTTCTCCCGATCCAACTAAAGAAGCGATTGTCTGATATCCACCGGATGTTCCTGGTGGGATTTGTTCGCGAACAGTAATACCCACTTGTTGATGCAAGACTTCACTCACAGATGACCATGCGATCGTATGACACAACGAGAAGAACTTTTCATATTTGGTCACAAAATCAGCAAGTTCTGGTTTCTTACTTTCATGAGCGATAAGCAGGATGCGTTTTTCACGCAGACTCTCAGGGTATTCACTAACACTTGTTTCTGAAGTCCCATCTGACCGTGCTTCTTCTGTATCAGAAACCTCTTGAGTGTGACTGCTTATATCGATCACCTCACCCACTGGTTCAGATAGTTCTTCTGAGACTTGAGTTGGTAAAATATCCATTTCTCCTTCTGTTGTTGTCAAAGATTCTACATTTTCCACGTTATTTAAATCAGTGTTTGCAGTTACTTCGGAAGTAGTTTCAGGGTTAACCTCCGGTGTTTCAGTTTCTACTGAGTCTGGTTCGCTAGTGGTAATAGAGTCTTCAACCTCTACTATTTCTGTTTCTGCTGAGTCTGTTTGACTGGTAATAACAGAGTCATCAACCTGTGGTGCTTTATTTTCTAATGAGTCTGGCTCGTTGGAAATCTCTGGTACGGTTCTTTGCTGTGGAAATAAGTTAGCAGTTTTGCGACTTTGAACAATGGTATAGTCCATGAACTCATCTGTTTCGGGTTCGGGAGTACTCAATACCTCTTCATTGCTACCTGCTCCCGAAACTTCTCTAACAGAGGATTCCGATTGATTGATACCTTCTGATGTGATTTCTGGCTGTGGAAGTTCTTTGTCAGTATTACGGCGTTGGATGTAGGTGAAATCTGGATGCTCTTCTATTTCTAAAGTATAACTACTGGCAATTTCCTCTGTTTCTGTGTTATTAGTTTCTAATCTAACTTCTTCATCGGTTGGAGTCGCAGCATCTGTCGTTTCATTGTTAATACTTTCTTCAGCTTCCCTTTCAGTATCAGAAGATTGTATTGTGCTTTGTGGTGTAGCGATCGCTCTATCGTCACTAACAACATCTTCAAGTTGCGGAACGACTGCTTCAGGTCGAACTTCATCTATTTCCTGTTGATGAGAAACAGCACCAGCAACTTCAGGAGGTTCTACGCCACTGGGACTTTGACCAGATTGTTCAACTACAGGGGTGCTAAAATCAGCAGATTCATCACGAACCTTATCTGGTGGAACTTCACTAACAATTTCTGATGTTTGATTACCAACACTAGCTTTCTCTTCATGTTCAACCGAGCGCCGATTAGAAAACATTGAAGGGCTGATGATTCTGACGACTGTCTCCGCTTGCTCGGATAAAGCAATGATTTCTTCCATTACGAGAGTATAATCTCCGACGCGGATAATATCCCCATCCTTCAAAAGATAAGATTGATTGGCTACTGCAAGTTTCCCATTAACTATTGAACCATTTCTACTACCGAAATCGCAGAAGAAGTAGTTTCCTCCCTTAAAAAAGAACTTACCATGTGACCGACTAACATCGGGATTATCTAGGATTAAATCAGAATCAGGAGAACGACCTACAATCCATTCTCCATTTCTTTTATTCGCAAGGGAGAGATCGAGTTCTTGAGATTCACTCAAATTTTGTGAATGATTAACTTTAACTTTCATATTACTTTTTGATTAATTTTATTAATTTCAGTCACCCATCTCTGACGGGTAGCGTGCTCCAAATTCAAGATATCATCTTGGGACCAATGAAAATGATAAGCAACAAAAGCTACCTCCTCATATAATGTATCTAAGGGGTAGCTTATGACTCCCCCGCTAGTTCTAGCTTCACTGAAAATTGATTATTGCAGTGAGGACACTGAGTAGGAATGAATGCATTACCTTGCTGGTTAATACGATTGTATAATTCCCTAAGATAGGAAATATCAGGTAAAATTAGATTTTCAAGTAAATCGGGACTAACATAATTCAAACTGCCTAAGCGAGTGATAACTCTTGAAAGCATCACTAAAACTCCGTAGGCAGAATTTTCCTGAACTTTAGGCTCTTTTTGCACTAAAATTTCATCTTTTGCGGTTGCTAAACGCATTATCCCTTGACGATGCACTCGGTTTTGAGCATCAATTAGACCTCGGGGAAGAGTGAAAGCAAATTCAGTGCAGAGGCTATCCTTGCGGGGCATAGGCAGCTTTTTTCCAGTTTCTTAATTATGAACGAGTGGTTCGGATGAAGTAGCAGTATCTTAGCGCAGGTCCATTATTCATACATGGGGACTAAAAACCCGGAATATTCGTTGAAAAGACTGATTTTTCGTTAAGCACACTCGAAGAAACCGGGTTGTGTGGGATTGCTGGATCGATGCTCTTGTCCTGTTGTTGCGTTTTCCAAACCATTGATTTGACGATAAAAGTCTTGGAGGTAATTTAAATCCTGGGAAAAAAAGTTTTCTACTATTGCAGGAGTTATTTCAGATAAAGCCCCCAAGCGAGTAATGACACGCGACAAAATGATAATTGTGGCATAAGCTGGATTGGATTTGACTCGTGGATCTCGCAAAGGAGCGATTTCATCAATAGCAGTTGATAACCGCATAATACCTTTGCGATGCAGGTTGCCATCAGAGTCTAAATACCCCTTTGGCAGTGTAAATTCAAACTCTGTAGAAAACATAATTCTCCTAATTATTTCACCCGTTTAAATTCCTCGAAAGCAACTTCTACTTCCTCAATTTCTATTTCTGTGCTACGGGCATTAACATCAGCAATTTTGTAACTTGTAGGCCAAGCACCTGCTAACTCAAATCTTGCCACTTCATCATTTCTCTGATTGTAAATAGACAAAGCCACAAGTTTTCTTTTCTGAGCCCATTTACCATTTTGAACATCTTCAAACCACTTCCAAAAATCCATAGAGTTTGTCATTCCTCTACGCAAAGTTAGGTTGCCACTCTTGACATTACCTGGTAGTTTTGTTCTAACAACCAAACCTTTACTTTGCCCACTAGCACCCCATGTTTGAGAAGTAACTTCGCAGATTTCAATAGCATCTTGTGTTCTTTTAAAACCTTGACACTCTAAAAAGTAACAGTCAATATCTCTCTGACCATCTAGTGTTAGTCCTAAATAGAAACGATGGGCTGTCAGAATTTCTGGGAGATTTGCAGATGCTTGAGCCATAGTAAATTACTCCATCAAACTTTTATTGGACACGTTCAATACCTTCATGAACCAACTCAATAGTTTCCGTCGCCATGTCCCCACTGGAAGCAGTCAGAGTTGGACCCGTGTATTTAATAGGGTAGCAGTTACGAATATTCCAACGCGCTAGTGCTTGGAGTTGTTGATTATAAGCAGTAACTGAACCTGTTTTACGGTTTCCTGACCACTGACGGGGTGTTCCCATATCTTCATTACACTTTTTGTACCAGTCATAAACATCTTTATCAGCAGTCGCAACCATTTTTAGCGTGATATTAGTGAACTTCACAACTGTAGGGGTTGCTTGTCGCATGATTTTCCCACCTTTAGTCGAGCCATGAACCTCTTGAGCTGGGGTATTTTCTACACCCAATCCACTCACCTCTTTGATAAACTTCTCATTAATGCCATCTGCCTCAAAATAAAACAGACATGAAGCCAAAAACTCTTGTTGACCGGGCATATTCAATCTCCTTTAAATGAACTCAAAATTAAGAATTAGAAATTAGGAATCAAAGGTACAAGACATTCAATATCTCGCAGTTTTATTAAAAGATAAACTAAAAATTTATCTGTATTTATCTGCGTACACTGCGGTTTTTAATTCTTGAATGTATTGCAATTTTCAACTCCAAACTCAAACTATGCTGTTTCTTCCTCATCAATGCCATTCCATTGACTGACTCGGAAAATTACAAACTCTGCAGGTCTGACGGGACAAACACCCACTTCAATATATAAACGACCCAAAATTCTGGTTTCGGGTGGGTTCAATTCTTCATCGCACTTGACAAAAAATGCTTGTTCTGGTGAAGCCCCAAACAAAGCACCTTCACGCCAAATCCGCTCTAAGAAATTACTCACCACGCGTCTTACACGTGACCACAAATCTTCATCATTGGGTTCAAAGACAACCCATTGAGTCCCTAATTCAATAGATTTTTCAATGTAGCTAATCAGCCTGCGAACACTGATGTAACGCCATTCAGTTTTATCTGGTTCTACTAAAGTTCTTGCTCCCCAGATGCGGATACCTCGATTTGGGAAGGTACGAATACAGTTGATTCCAATTGGGTTTAAAAGTTCTTGTTCGCGGAAGTTCGTTTCATAACCCAAACCAATGACGCCTCTTGGAACTTCATTTGCAGGGGCTTTATAAACTCCTCTCGTTTCGTCTGTACGCGCCCAAACACCCATGACATGACCGCATGGAGGTACAAGAATGGGTTTACCGTTTTCACGAGGGTTAGGAACTTTAATCCAGGGGTAATAAAGAGCGCCAAACATTGAACGGCGGTTAAATTGATTTTGTAACCAGTCCACGACTTGCTGAGGGTTGACAAATTCTGGAGGTGGATCGAGGACAACCATGCGGTTAGGTGGGTTCGGAATATCACCACTGGCAGAACCCTCACACATACTGACCATAAGTTCCATGATGCCATGCACTTGGTCTAAATTAATGACTTGAGCTTCATAAGCTCGCATCAAATCGGGACAAGCCAGCATTGTGATTTCATCAATTTCAAAAATCCCTCGCACCCCCGTGCGGTCATCCCTGACCCCTTCTAGATCGATGGAAAATCGGTCGGGTGGAGTTGCAACAATGGGTAGTGCTATTTCATATTGACCGTTCCCCGGACGACGAGCTAAAGGCTGTCCACTTTGAGATATGTCCTCTAAAGTGACATACATGGAGTTTCTCAATGCTGCGATCGCGTAATTAGCGACTTGAGGCGCAGGTTCGCGATTCATCGTCAGATTGTCATATTCTTCGAGTACCTCATCTCCCCGACGAATTTGAACTTTAAAGTACTCACCTGTATTTGGTGGTGGTTCTCCTTCAGTACCTTCAGGTAAGGGACGAGGTCCGCTGTCGGTAATCAAGACAGTAACTGCTCCACCTGCGGCTTGTTCGGGACGCAGGGTAAAGCGCAGGGATGGTCGATTACCGCGACCGTTTATGCGTAGGGTGGCTGGTTCTGGAGTCGGAGGTTTGGGAGATCCTGGTAATTGAGTCCCAATACTTGTAATCCAACACCGACCACCACCATTCATAAAGTAGCCATAGACTGCAAAAGGCAAATAGGCGTTAAAATCCGTGAATCCATTAGAATTGGGGCGGGCAAAGTAGTTTAGATATTGTGTCCAATTGGTCACCAGCATGGGCTTATATAATTCAGCCCCACCACGAATATCTTCTGTAAAGCCTACAAAACCAGCTATAGCTGTACTAACACCTTCAATAGGTCGGCTACCCCGGTCAATTTCTTCAATATATACACCCGGAGCAAAGTAATCTAGTCTAGCCATGCAAGTATCTCCAAGTATGTAAAAAGTTAATTAAGCAGGAGTGAGAAATATTTCTTTAAAGGTGAAACTTGGACTATCCACTAAGACATTGACATTTTGGGGTAAATAGTTGGGACAATTTACTGTCAAAACATAGTTACCCATACGTAAATTTTCAAAAAAGAATAGCCCTTCTTCATTGCTAGTTCTTGATTTTTGCGTTCCCATGACTTTAATTTCTGTTGCTACAAGTGGCATATTGGTTAGCACACTTTTGACAACTCCTGCGATTGATACCTGCTTGGTAATAGTTTCAACATTATTATTGCCAGATCGGAATTGGTTTTGCAGTTGAATAATTCGTTCCCAAACCAGAGGTACTGAAGTATTTTGTGCTTCAAAGGGTACTGTCATTGTTAGATATAAAGCTGGACGCAAAGGTATAGTAAGAGCACTCCATAAAGACCCCACTTCAATGATTGGATCTAAGGAAACTGTCATAGTCAAATTACCATATCCACGCAATTCAGAAACCAAAAACTCTTCCCGTAGTAAGCGGTGGCGTAGCAGTACTGTCAATGCTTCACCCAAAAGGTGATACTCAGCTAGAGCCGTTCTGTCCCATGCTGTTAGCAACAGCGAGACATCAAACCAACTAGGTGACCAATTCACATGAATTGTTTGCAAACCGGTTGTCGATTTGCGGTCTACTTGTCTTCCAGAACGTTGCAATTGCTTACTCTCACGTATGTCATAAATGTACAAATTGAGAGTTGCTCCTCCAACGTCTTCTTTACGATTACTAGGATGACTAAACTCTATTTGCTCTGTACTGGTAAGTGATGTTCCTCCAGCTAAAATTTCTGCCAAGGTTTGAAGAACGAAGATCAGCATAACGCTTTTCTACTGGTCAATATAATTCGGAATTAAGAATTCAGAATTCAGAACTACCACTTGCTTAAATGCAGGTGCTTGAAATTAGGAATTTTGTTCATAATTATACATCAGTAAATTGAGGGCTTGTCCCAAATTATTTAATTCCGAATTCCGAATTCTGAATTCTTTGGTCAATAATCCAGATGTATCTAGACTATATGTATAAGGCTTCTTAAGTTAATTAGACTTTTGTCGATATTTTTAGACAATTTATCCTTGTGGTGTTGGGATAGGGAATTGTGTCGGTACGGGAATCTCGCTCGGTGTAGGAGGTGGTTCGGGTTTGATAACTTGGAAGGAAAAACCTTTTTTCACAGGTGGTGAACCAAAGAGATCGCTGACTATAAGCTGAATTGGTGACTGTAACCCTTGATTGGCTGTTAGTCTCTTCTCACCTTGTAAATCAACTGTTCCAAAGGGAGCAAGCTCAACACGAGTCCCTGATTCTCCCTCGACTTTCCACTTTAAAACTAGAGTGTCACCTTCTGTGAAGACCCTAGATGATTCTTCACTCTCGTTAAGTCTAAAGTAAACAATTCTTAATGGTTTAGGTAATACTTTAATTTTAGTCGGAGTTTGTTGGGAACTCGTGCGATCGCTCCCTTGGGAAAAAGCTTTCAGTTCAAATGTGAAAGTTCCTGGTTTGGATACAGTTACGGGGACATTTTTACAGTTCAGTTGTTGGCTGTTATTATCAATTTTGCATTCGTCTAGCTTTTGCTTTTTTAGATTTTCCAGGACATCACTATCATTAGCAAAATTAAAATTTACTGGTGTACTTACTAATGTTCCATCCTCTGCTTTACCAGTCATCTCAATTTTTCTGAGTTCCACAGGAAGTTTAATTTGCCAGCTAAAAAGTGCAGTTTCTCCATTTTTATATTCTGATTTATCGGCATTAAATGCAACTACTTCTGCTATTGGTTTATCAACAATTTCAACTTTAGGTTTTTCTTTACTAGAAGCGACTTGATTGGTTTGAGGAATAATTGGTATATTTTTACGATATTCTGCTTTAATTTCAAAAATATATGTATCTTTTTTTTTGACTCCAGTTGTAACATTGGTACAACTGAGTATGTCCTTTTGTATCTGACATGGAGTAGATTGATTAGTATTCCCTTTAGAAATCAGCTCGCTCAAGTTATCATAGCTCTGAAGTGGCTTTTCAAGAGGTGGTTGTGTTTGTATAACATCTAGCTTCTGCAACTGCTGATAGTTGTGAATCTCCCAACTCAACAGCACTTCGTTACCTTCAATTATTCGAGGAGCGTTTACCCGAAAATTTTCCAACCTTAAAGGCTCTGGATTTAAGAGTCGCCAAATCAAAAATCCTATTCCTCCCATAAGTCCCAAAATGACTAAAATCAACAGTAAAAATTGCCACCAAGGGCGGGCTTTCCACAATAAACTTCCTTCAGGAAATGAGTCAGGAAGCGGTAAATCTTCCTTATCTTTGATTTCTACTTGAAAGTTAAGAACTAGCCCAGATCCAAAAAGTGGTCGCCGCCACCAAGGTTTTGGTTTGATTGTCAGATTAGATCCAGCTTTTTTACCTGGTAGCAATCGGACTTCAACTGGCTTATACTTGTATGTAAAAAGTTCTTCCTCATCGCGGCTTTTAGCACTAAGCATGAGTTCGCGCACTGTATTACCTTGGTTAGCCAGTTTAACTTCATACTTCCCTGAAGTACGGCTGACTTTTCCCAAAATAGTATCAAGTGTTACATCTAGACGATAAATTGTAGGAACTAGGATATACACCAACTCTAGCAAGACTAAATCTGGTGAATTTTCAGAATGCAAGCGAATAGTCGGAGAGTAGTTTCCTGCAAAAGTATCTGTCGGTGGATGAAGTTCTAACCTAATATGACCTCGCGCAGTGGGAAGTAATTCTAATGCTGTTACATCAGACAACAGCCCTTGACCTTCCAAGCCAGTCCTAGGATAAACGATCGTATACCAGTCTTCATCTAAGTCCGGACAACTTAAGCGAAAGCGATCGACTCGGCTAGAGCGATTGTCAACTATCACCTCCACTTGCAAAGGTTCACCACGCCTAAAAACCAAGGGTTTATTGGGGTTAGTGGCGGGTTGCAGAGAAAAAGTAGGGTCGCTAGCCCGAACAACAGTTTGTTCTTTGAGTAGAACCTTGATTTGGCGAGGGTAATTGATGGGAGTATACTGTGGATAATGATTCGGAGAATCTACGACTAAAGTGTAGTCATAGGTTCCCGGTAGAGCATCAATTGGAATTTCAACCTGAAATGTGATTTCCTGGCTTTGTTGGGGATCTAGTGCCACACTAGCTCTGTGAAAAACATCACTCCTAGTTAAGCTTTGCAATCCTTCATCTAGAAATAAGTCAATAACAGCGCTTTGCTCACCCTGATTCAAAATGGTGATATGTAATTCAATAATATCTCCTGGCATACCAAACTGTATACCAGACGGGTCAATAATTACACTAAGGGGGTTATGTATTGATGGATTCATCTTTCTTTAAGTAAATCGGTATGAATAAACATAATGAAAGTGTTAGTGGTTAGTGGTTAGTGGTTAGTGGTTAGTGGTTAGTGGTTAGTTGTTGGTGGGGAGGCGGTTCAGTTTGACCTGAAAATCATCACTACCACTGACAATCATGATTTCTTCGTTACTTGTTTTTACGTCAAGAGTATTAATTTTTTTTGAGCTTTGGTAAATTGCTTGACCTTCTGCTGCTTTTGCTTTATCGAGTTTGTATTCGGAAGTTAAGAACCACACCACGACTCTACCATCATCTCCTCCACTAACTAACAAACTACCATCTTCATTAAAGGCAACACTACTGACTGCACCGTTACCTACTTCCCAACGATCCAATGGTTGGCAATTTAATTCAATAACTTCATCTTGTGAATTGTTATTACTATTGCTGGATTTGCATTGCTTGACATCCCAAATCGTAATGAACCCACCAGAATCGGCTGTTGCTAGTATTTCTTTTTCTTTTAAAGGAGCAAAAGCTAATCCAAAAACGTAGTCATCTTGTCCGGCGCTTACACCGAGTTTTCCAAGGTTTCCCAATAAAAACCCCTGAGGTTGAGCACTCTTTAGGGCTTGCTTCCAATCCCACAAGACAAAACGTTTAAATTGTCCAGCTATAGCTAAAGTTTGCTCATCCGGACTAAGGGCTAAAGCTCGAACTTGAAAACTTGGTAGGTTTTGTTTATTTTGTAGGTCGATAACTGGTGGTACCGGATCTTTTCTGAAGTCACTATTCTGTGATGGTGATGACCACACTCGTACCTTACCACTACCATGACCGCTAAAAAGATACTGTGAATCTTTGGTATATACCAGGTCAAACACAATATCACCTGTTGGATCGTTAATGTCTTTAAGTTCCTGTCTCTTGTTACGGTTAGGTATATTCCATAACTGAATTACACCATTTTTTAGACCAATAGCAACTCGATTATTATCTACGGGCATAAATCTCAACGCTAGTACAGGTTGATTGGGAATTGCCAATAGACCCCTGGGTTGTTGGCGTTGATTGCAAGCAAAAGGAGACTCACGGTACTCCCCTTCAGGTTCTAGACTGGCTGTGAGAACGTTTGCATTAATTTTCCAACGTCGTATGGTGCAATCATCTGAAACACTGACAACAGATAAAACATCACCACTTATACGAACCGCTTGCACAAAATCTGTATGAGAAACAGGCACAGGTCTAAATAATAATGCCAGTAGTGCTGCAAGTAATGCCAACACAGCCATCTGTAACCATAAAGGTATTATTGGCAAAACCTCTAATTCTAGAATTTGTGTAGCAGGGTCAGTACTACCCAAACGCTGGTCAAATAATTCAGGTTTAGCTTCCAATACCAAAGTTTTTCCTATTCCAACCCAAGGACGTTTTGTTTTAATATCTAAAAAGACTTTAGTCGTTTCTCCTATATTGAGATTAGCGTCTTGGGGCTCAGTCTTAAAAACACATTTTCGCCAATCTCGCCCCTGTATTTGCACATTCACTTGTTGCTTAAGATTGCTTGCGTTTTTAAACCCTAATTCAAAGATAGCTGAATTAGATTTCCAATCAAGTACCCACCAAGCTTTACTAGGAATTTTTTGATGTTTTTTTGGAACGCTAAACTCGACAAAACCTATCGGTAAGACTTCAAGATTACCTTCTCCTTTAGCCGGAACACTGTTATTTCCTGTGGCTGTTATAGCAAAAGGATAATTTTGACTCGGCGCTTGCACTACAGATGGGGGTTGACATTGGAAGTTGACTTGTCCTAAAGTCCCAGGATCTATGGATAACCTTCGTTCTGCACCACCAACTAACCACAACGGGTCAATACCTGCAAAACGCAACGTCACGTTAATCGGTTGTTGACCCAAGTTTCGCACCTGTACAGGTATATCAACGGTATTGCGCGGATAGACTTGGAAATCTCGAACGGGTAACTCTACACTCAAAAGAGTAGGTCCACCGTCTGGTTCAATATTTAAGCGCAGTAAAAGCCTGCGCTGTTGCCGTAATTGAGGTGAAAAAACTTTTACTGTTAAATTGATTATACCCACAAATCCAGGCAGAGGTGTATCAAAAATTGAAACCTGGAATTGAGTACTACTACCGTGGGGTTGAGCCGCTGCGACTTCTGGTGAAAGCTTATACCAACTATACCCTGAACTCCGATTTTCTCCAGGTGCAGAAACTTCCAGTTGGAAATTGGCAAACTGGTCACTGTCATTATTAACAGTCACTTCAAACGAAACAGGAGAACTGCCCCGTCGAAATGTTAAGTTTTCCGTAGAAAGGCTAGCATTTATGAGGCTTCTTTCCATGTTACTATACATTGTCAAAATGCTTTAGAGCCAAATATACCATCAGATAAACTGATATCCTTAAAAGTTTTGGTGATAGAACTTCTTGATATAGTTTCATGACTCCACACAGTTCCTATAAATAATTATCCACCTCTGTTTTATAAATAGGAAACAGAAGCGGTAAAAGATTACATAAAAAATTGGGTACTGTATAAAAATTGCGGTCTATTTACTCAGCCATTATACAGATTGTAAGCTGTCATCTTTATTCAGTCAACGGTCATTCAATTCCTAGTCTTCGTCTTCTTCATCATTATGCTGGTTTCTTTGCCGTTGCTGAAACTGTCTATTCATGGAGTCTCTTGCTTTTTGCTCTGCATTGCCCATTATATTATTCATGACATTATTCACCAAACTATAGATTAGACTTCTAATCTGAGATAGAATATTGCCAATCAATTCCCCAATAAATCTTACAATTCCTTCCATAGTTTCAATACTCAAGAATACTTCTCAAATCAAATTATGACTGCGATCGCTTTAGTGTGTTAAATGTATATTATTTATCTAACTTCCTTTGTCTGTTAATCAGAAACAGATGCACTAAAGGGCTAGATATTGCAGCCTCTATGGTAATAGGGCTCCTATATAAAAAACTATTAGACAAAAGTCTGATTATTTTTTGGTTAAGACACTTACGCAATCGTCACCTGTGGCGAGTCATATTCTCCGCTTTGATTTCTATAAACTGGGCTTTCTGCTCCATCTACCTGTACCCGCACTAGATAAGTTCCAGGCTTCACGTTTTTAACAGGAACGGCGATGGCGTCGGTGTCTTCAGCCCGTGGTTCAACAGGAAAAGAATATACAGTCGGTTCCCCATTTGATATTTTATGGAGTAGTAAAATTAACTTTTGCCTATAACCAACTTTAGGATTAAATTTAACGCTAATTTCTGCCGAACGAAAATCCTCCTTGCTAGACTGTACTCTAGCAGCTGATACTGTGATGATTGGATGTAAAACAAAAGGTACAATATTTGACTCTACAATATCATATGTTTTCCCTGCATTTCCTATTGTCTGGTGTATGACTTGGATACCTTGCACTCCTGCATACAAATCTGGCGGGATAACCAGGGTCGCTTGTGTATCTTTAGCATCTGAAGGCTGGAGTGTTTTTTCGATGCTCCCCAATCGAATTTTCGTGATATCACCCCGTAACCGTTTACCCCGAATCAGCAATCTACTACCTACAATAATCGGTTGTTCTAAGTTTCCTGGAACAATAACAGAATCAATATGGGGTTGAGTAAAGGGTACTATGTCAAAACTCTCAAATTGACCAGAGCTTTTCTCAATCAATACCATTGATACTTGATAAGTAGCCGAAGGTCGATAATGTGTTTGTAAAGCAGACCAGATTTTGGAAGTTTCTTCCATCTTAAAGAATTCTGGGCTGATTTTTATTTGCCCGATTTGCTCTGCTAAATCGTGTACAGACACGCTAGCAAGGGCTTGTGAAAACACACTGGATGTACTGGTTTCCGACGCATTTTTTAATGCATTTGCAATCACATTGGAGGAAATGACAGGTAATTTATGCAACATTTGCATTGCGTATCCTAGTAGAATTTCCGCCTGAAAATCTTTTGGTCCGTAAGCTGTGAGTAAGTAGTGGAGGTCTAGCGCCAAGGGGGAATTTGTCGAGTCTGCATCGCCAATTCGTTGCGAGTATCGGTTGCGAAATTCTTGAGATACCCAATCTACATTGCGATTTTGTGTAATTTGATACAAAAATAGGTTAAGCTGAGCACGCTCATCACTTCCAACTGAAATCCGATCTGGTGGTAAGGCAGTTACAATCACATCGCCTACACTGGCTGCGATCGCATCACTAACTAGACCATTCTCTAATAAATATTTGATCGTTCCTGTTACGGCAGCGATAGAGAGTGCATTACTCATTCTTTTTCCTCATAGTTTTGGCACTTATTAATCATTCACCTTCAGAAAATTAGTATATTCTTTAAGGAGTTTGAGTATTTTGTTCAAACTGTGAGTGATTGGCACAATTTGAAAATTTACCTAAAAGTATATTGTTAACTTTATGAATACCAGATTATATTAGTATGGTGACATGAGTTTTATCAGCCCTGATCTTGCTTTCATATGTTCATACTATATTAAGTATGTAGCATTCAAAACAAGAAGAGTGTAGGTATAAAATTTTATACAGAAATAGTATAGAAGTTTGTTGAAGTCCAGAATTTTAAACTAACAAATCGGTTGCTCTAAATGAACTCCCCATCTTCAAATTCTTGGATTGGTCGCTGTGTAGGTGATAACCATCGGTACCGTTTGGAGAAACGGTTAGGTGGAGGAGGCATGGGAGATGTATTCCTGGCAATAGATACCCGTGTGGGTCACCAAGTAGCGTTGAAATTGCTGAAAGATACACTGGTTGCATCAGACGAGATGAGAAAGCGCTTTGAACGTGAAGTGGCAGTATGTGCTGCGTTGCAAAGTGACCATATCGTGAAAATTAGCGACTGTGGAGTTACCTCTGAAGGTTTTCCATTCTATGTTATGGAGTATCTACAGGGGCAAACATTGCGACATATAATGGTGAGCGAAAAGCAGCTGAGTGTTGAGCGAACAGTAAATCTCATGGCTCAGATTTGTCAAGGTCTACAATTTGCCCACCAAGGAGTGAGTATACAACGAGATGGCAGCAAAAGTTATGAACGCATTCAGGTCATCCATCGAGACCTGAAACCAGCAAATATCTTTATAATTTCTACAAATTTGGGAGAGTGGGTCAAGATTTTGGATTTTGGTGTCGCTAAAATCCGTAGTGATTCCTCGTCCACGGCAAACATAACAAATATAACTAGTACATTCATAGGTACATTTCGTTACTCGGCACCAGAACAGATCCAAAATGATAAAAATCTGGATGCGACGGCAGATATCTATAGCTTGGGGGTAATGCTTTATGAAATGCTCAGTGCCACAGATCCTTTTGGGTTATGTATTAAAAGTAACAATATAAGCGAAGCTTCTTGGTTATTTGCTCATGCCTATGAGGCACCGAAATCACTGCGATCGCAACCTGGATGCGAACATCTGTCTCCTCAATTAGAATCTGTGGTGATGCAATGCTTGCAAAAACGCCCAAAAGACCGTTTTGCAACAGTAGAAGAACTAAAGCAGGCATTGCAAGCAGCTGCTAAGCCGATGATAGGAACTACTGGTGTACATGGCGAGCATATAACAGCTCAACCACAACCGTTGCGATCGCCAGGTTCTAATTATGAAACCATAGCTAGACAACAGCACTCATCAGAACCAGTTAATTCTCAAAGAGCAAATGTTCAACCACAACCATTGCGATCGCCAGGTTCTAATCATGAAACCATAGCCAGACCACTATACCCATCAGAACCAGGTGACAGCAAACCTATATCAGCGCAAGGACAACCCCCAGTCCCAGCACCTGGACAACAGCACCCAGAGGGGACAATGATGCAACCGCGACCTTCCACCCCTCCATCAC